>JAIERD010000494.1 GCA_019747155.1 Pseudomonadaceae bacterium | reverse complement strand
TTACCCCAGAAGGGTTCGGTATCGATACCAAAGTGATTGGTCACGCGCTGCAACTGGCGACTGGCCAGATTCATCACGTAAATCTCCGGGTTACCGTCTTTGGACAGCACGAAGGCCAGGCGCGAACCATCCGGCGACCAGGCGGGCGCGCCGTTCAAGCCTTCGAAGTTGGTGATCTGCTCGCGTCGACCGGTGTCGATGTACTGAATAAAGATCCGTGGACGCTTCTGCTCAAACGACACATAGGCGATGCGCTTACCGTCGGAGGCAAAGCTTGGCGACAGAATCGGCTCGCGCGATTGCAACAGAGTGACCGCACGGGCACCGTCGTAGTCGGCGCGCTGCAAGCTGTAGCGGGTGTTATCCACCGAGAAACGCTCGGCAGTCACGAACAACAAACGGGTTGAGAACGCACCTTTAATGCCGGTCAGCTTCTCAAACGCTTGATCCGAAACAAAGTGCGCCATGTCGCGCAATTGCTCGACGCTGCCGCTGACATTACCGGCCATCACTTGCTGCTCGGTGGCCACGTTAAACAGCGCAAATTGCACCTGCAAACGCCCGCCAGTCGGCACTATGCTGCCGACCATGACGAACTGCGCACCCAAGGCCTTCCAGTCACGGAAGATCACTTCGGAGGCCTGAGTCGGCAAACTGATCATGTTCTGCGCCGGAATCGGCTCGAAAGTGCCGGAGTTGCGCAGGTCATTGCCGATGATCTCGGCCATGTTCTCTGGCAACACGGTGCCACCTTGCCAGCCGAAGGGTACTACAGCGATAGGAATAGCGCGGTCATTACCGCCAGAAATAACCAGCGGGTCTGCCGCTTGCACAGCGCTCGCCAGCAGCACCAGGCCCAGCAAGGCCATACGAATCAGGGTAGTCACAGGCTCAAATCCTCCGGTTTAAAGACCGCACGCCGTTGGCGATACAGCTGATCAAAAGTTGCACGGTCTAATTGCTGCATTTCAGGGACACGTCCCACTTTGCGCACAGCCGACACGGCCGAGCCATCGAAGGCTGCATCACCGCTGGAGCGGGTCACACTGGCACCGGTAATAGTGCCATCGGGGAGCATCTCTATCTGTACTTCTACGCTCATGCCATTACGGGCAGAAGGCGGACGGGTCCAGTTATCGCTGACCAGTTTAACAATCAAGTCATCCAAACTGCCGGCAACTTCATCTCCTTGTGTGTCGGCGAGTGCCTGCTGGTAATCGGTGTTATCGGAAAGCAACTCGGCCAAGGCCTGAGCCTTCTTGTCTTCAGCAGCCTTGCGCTTAGAAGCCTCGGCGGCGGTTTTCTTCTTCGCCGCATCAGCGGCTTTCTTCTTGTCGGCCTCGGCGGATTTCTTCTTGGCCTCTTCGGCGGCCTTCTTTTTGGCGTCGTCTTCAGTTTTTTGTTTCTTGGCGTCGTCAGCGGCTTTTTTCTTCTGCGCTTCGGCTTCGGCTTTTTTCTTTTCTTCTTCGGTCTTTTTCTTGGCGACGTCGGCTAATTCTTTGACTTCAGCCGCCTTGGCGGCTTCTTCGACCTTCTTCGTCTCGGCCGCTTCCTGCTTGGCGGCCGCCGCCTCCTTTACTGCCTCAGCCTTGGCATCGGCCTTAGCCTCTTCTGCAGCCTTGGCCACTTCGAGCTTGTCTTGTTCGCTTTTCTTTTGCTCAAGTTGTTCGGTTTGATTGGTCGGGGCTTTGGTTTTGACCGCCTCACCGGCAATTTTCTGATTGGTCTGCACCGTTGCCTTGCTTTGCGATTTGAGTTTATACAGGGTCGCCTGCACCACTGGCCGCGCGGGCGGCAGATCAGGGGTCATGGCAAAACTGACAAACAACATGGCAAACATCAGCACGTGAAAAGCTACGGCCCAGATAATTGGCCAGAAGTAGTTTTCTGCGGGTGAACGTTCGGGCTGCCAACGCATCAAGGAGCCTCGGTAATCAGCCCGACGTTGCCGACGCCAGCCTGTTGCAAGCCACCCATGGCCGCCATCACCGTTTCGTAGGTGAGGGTTTTATCGCCACGCAGCATGACCTGCACCGACTTACCTTGGCGGCTGTTCTCGCCCATGATCCCCTTAACCGCAGCGGTCATTTGCGGCAGCGTCAACGCCTTATCCAGCGCGCTCTTGGCGTCAGTGTCGACTTCCTTACCGAAATTCCAGTAAAAGGTTTTGTCGGCCTTGATCGAGATCGTCAGCACTTGCGCGTTGTTATCCTGCTGCAAAGCCTCACTGCCCACTTTGGGCAAATCGACTTTCACACCCTGGTTCATCATCGGCGCAGTCACCATGAAAATAACCAGCAGCACCAACATCACGTCGATGTAAGGCACCACGTTCATTTCCGCGTGCGGTTTACGTTTCTGGCGAACTCTGGCCATGACTTAGCGCTTACCCATAAGATTCAGACCGACTGAATGCAGGCTCAGAAAAACAGCTGCGGCGTTATTCATC
Organism: Pseudomonadaceae bacterium; assembly: GCA_019747155.1. GTDB lineage: Bacteria > Pseudomonadota > Gammaproteobacteria > Pseudomonadales > Pseudomonadaceae > Aquipseudomonas. The sequence continues at coordinate 7,510 of JAIERD010000494.1, read as the reverse complement.
ACTGGTGTGAACCTTGCGGTGCAAAATCGCCTGGAATTCGTCGGCAAAGGTGTAATAACGACCAATCAGCATTTCGCTCTGAGCCGCGAAACGGTTGTAGGCGATTACTGCTGGAATGGCCGCAAACAGGCCGATCGCCGTGGCAATCAAGGCCTCAGCAATACCCGGTGCAACAGTTGCCAAGGTGGCTTGTTGGGCTGTGGCCAAACCACGGAAGGAATTCATGATCCCCCACACGGTACCAAACAGACCGATATAGGGGCTGGTGGAACCTACCGTGGCGAGAAACGGCAAACCTTGATCGAGCTTTTCTTCTTCACGCGAGATGGCCACGCGCATAGCCCGCGCCACACCTTCCATCACCGCCGCAGGGTCAACTCCAGCCTGCTGACGCAGACGCGAGAACTCTTTAAAGCCGGCACGAAAAATCTGCTCAACACCCGAATCCGGGTCTGGATTGCTGCCCGCCTGGCGATACAGTTTGGACAGATCGATACCCGACCAGAAGCGCTCGTCAAAGTTGTCCAGCGCACGCTTGGCGGCGCGCAGCATATTGCTGCGCTGAAAAATCATCACCCATGAGGTGACCGATGCAGCCACCAGAATCAGCATGACCAATTGCACCACCACACTGGCGTTGCTGATCAGGCTCCACATGGAGGAATGGTCTACGGCGTTGGCTTCCACGCTTACTCTCCTGCACTGAGCTGACTGGCAGCGCTGTTGCTGGCAAATGCCGCATTCAGCGCCGCCGGAATGGCCCGGGGTTTGAAACTATCGGCGCGCACACAGGCCACCAGAAACTGCCCTTCGCAGAGCAGTACGTTATCCGCAGCCCGCCTTACCTGTTGACGAAAGCGCAGGCTGGCACGGTTTAATTCGATTACATCGGCACTGACTAACAGCTCATCATCCAAACGTGCCGGCACGAAATAACGCGCCTCGCACGAATGCACCACAAACAAAACCCCTTTATCAGCCAACTGCGACTGGGCAAAACCACTGGAGCGCAACAACTCGGTGCGTGCGCGCTCCATAAACTTGAGGTAGTTGACGTAGTAAACGATGCCACCGGCATCGGTATCTTCGAAATACACCCGACAACGGTGGGCAAATGGCTGCCCTTGGTTTTGCGCGCGCATACTCTAGTGCTTACTCCCCGGCTTGCCAATCGGCATCTGCAACTGATTGTGTCCCGTTACTGGTCATCGGCGGCCAGCTCGACAGACGGTAAATCACCCAGTCGGCTCGGGATATTCAAGCCGAAATGCAAATACGCATGGCGGGTGACCACCCGGCCGCGCGGGGTGCGCATGATATACCCCTGCTGGATCAAATAGGGTTCCAACACATCCTCAATGGTGTGACGCTCCTCGCTAATCGCCGCCGCCAAGCTATCGATGCCGACCGGGCCGCCATCGAATTTCTCGATCATGGTCAGCAGTAAGCGCCGATCTTGCTGGTCGAAGCCGTGCTCATCAACGGCCAGCAAGTTCAGCGCCAGATTGGCGACTACCTGGGTAATCTCCCCTTGCGCACGCACCTGAGCGTAATCGCGCACGCGACGTAACAGGCGATTGGCGATTCGCGGTGTGCCACGGGCCCGCCGGGCAATTTCAAAGGCGCCAGCCTGATCGATCGGCAAGCCAAGAATGCGCGCCGAACGGGTAACAATGGTGGTCAAATCGACCACGCTGTAAAACTCCAGCCGCTGCACAATGCCGAAGCGGTCACGCAGCGGATTGGTCAGCATGCCGGCGCGGGTGGTGGCACCAACCAGGGTGAAGGGCGGTAGGTCCAGCTTGATAGAGCGCGCCGCAGGGCCTTCACCGATCATGATGTCGAGCTGAAAGTCCTCCATGGCCGGGTAGAGGATTTCTTCGACGATTGGCGACAACCGATGGATTTCATCGATAAACAACACATCGCCAGCCTCCAGATTGGTCAGCATCGCCGCCAAGTCGCCGGGCCGCTCAAGCACCGGGCCAGAGGTGCTTTTGATCGACACGCCCAGTTCTTGCGCGATGATATTGGCCAGGGTGGTCTTACCCAGCCCCGGCGGGCCGAAGATCAGGGTGTGATCGAGCGACTCTTTACGCCCTCGGGCGGCCTGAATAAACAGCTCCATTTGCTCGCGCACAGCCGGCTGACCAATGTATTCGGCCAGCTTGAGCGGGCGAATAGCGCGGTCTTGTTGCTCTTCGCGCTCGCGCGGGTTGGCGGTCGCGGTAATCAGACGATCAGCGTCTAGCATGACTGCTTACACATATAAGACACACATAGAGAGCGACACATAAGAGGCCACGCCTAAGCGCTAGCCCATTCCTTTAAGCGCACGGCGGATTAAGTCTTCACTGGAGAGACCATCTTCCTTGACTGCGGCCACGGCGCGACTGGCTTCCTGCGGTTTGTAGCCCAGCGAGAGTAACGCACTCAGGGCATCATTCTCCGCATTTGAGACTGGCGCGCCAGCACTAGGTTCAATCCCCAGATCCAACATGCCCGGCAAAGTCTCCCAGGCCTTGAAGCGATCCTTAAGCTCGACCAGCAAACGCTCGGCGGTTTTCTTGCCGACCCCGGGGATTTTCACCAGCACCGAGGTGTCTTGCGCCTGCACGCAGCGCACCAATTCATCCACCGTAAGGCTGGACATCAGCGCCAGTGCCAGCTTGGGGCCGACGCCATTCAAGCGAATCAACTCGCGAAACAACTGCCGATCACGTTTATCGGCAAAGCCATAGAGCAGCTGGGCATCTTCGCGCACCACCAGATGGGTATGCAAAATCAGCGTCTCGCCCACCGCTGGCAAGCGATACAGGGTGGTCATCGGCACTTCCAGCTCATAGCCAACGCCGTTTACATCCAATATCAGGTGCGGTGGCTGCTTCTCCACCAGGGTGCCACGCAAGCGTCCAATCACAGAGATTTCCTTAACTTAAAGACAGCCATCACTTAAATTCTGGGTTTATAAACGCAGGCGCCCGCCACGGCTGCGCGCACCGAGCAAGCCATGGGCCAGCAAGCTTTGCCGGCTATGGGCATGACAGAGGGCAATCGCCAAGGCGTCTGAGGCATCGATTTGCGGCTTTTGCGTGAGCTTTAACAGGTGCATGACCATCAACTGCACCTGTTCTTTGGCCGCCCCACCGCTGCCGGTGACCGCCTGCTTCACCTGGGTGGCGGTATATTCGGCAATCTCCAGCCCAGCTTCGGCGGCAGCTACTATGGCCGCGCCACGGGCCTGGCCGAGCTTGAGCGCAGAGTCGGCATTCTTGGCCATAAACACCTGCTCAATACCCATGGTGATCGGCTCAAAGCTCTGGATCACCTCACGCACGCCACGAAAGACGATTTGCAGCCGCTCCGGCAGCGGCCCGCTGCCCGTGCGAATGCAGCCGGAAGCCACGTATTCGCAGCCACGCCCCAGATCCCGGACCACGCCGTAGCCGGTGATACGCGAGCCAGGGTCTATCCCCAAAATCAGTGTCATGCCCTGCCATCCGCTCAAAGCGCCGCATAAAGCTGGTCGCAATACTGTTTATATATCCAGCTTGCGAGTATAGGGAGTCGCGGCGACGGCGTCACTCGCCGCGCCCATAAAAAAACTAAGCGTTGACGGCAAAACGTAGGGTGGCTTCGGCCCACCAAACCCCTTATCGAGCGGTGGTGGGCTGAAGCCCACCCTACAAAAACGGTCTACAACAACTAACAGGCACAGCGCCCATAAAAAAACCGGAAGCACCCAAGGCCGCTTCCGGTTTGTGTACCGCAAGAACAATCAGTCCAGCAATTCCATCAGCTCATCAGCAATTTCGGCGTTGTGGTAGACGTTCTGCACGTCATCCAGGTCTTCCAGCATGTCGATCAGCTTGAGCACCTTTTGCGCAATTTCAAGCTCGGTAAGCGGCGCCATAATCGATGGAATCATCGCCATCTCCGCTTCATCGCTCTTGAAACCCGCCGCTGTCAGCGCCTCAACCACCGCGTGAAACTCGCTAAAGGAGGTGTAGACCTCCGCCGAGCCATCGTCAGCAACCACCACGTCATCGGCACCCGCCTCTAACGCCGCTTCCAACAAGGCGTCCTCATTCACGCCTGGGGCGAAGCTGATCTGGCCTTTACGGTCGAACATATAGGCCACCGAGCCGTCGGTGCCCAGATTACCGCCACACTTAACAAAGGCATGCCGCACCGCAGCTGCGGTGCGATTGCGGTTGTCGGTCATGGTTTCGACAAACACCGCCACCCCATTGGGCGCATAACCTTCGTAACTGAGTTCTTCGACGTTATCGCCATCGGTGTTGCCGGCGCCACGGGCGACGGCGCGATCGATGGTGTCACGGGTCATGTTGGCGGTCAGCGCTTTATCCACCGCCAGGCGCAACCGTGGGTTTTCTGCCACCAACGCACCGCCTTTGGCGGCCACGGTCAACTCACGAATCAGCTTGGTGAAAATCTTGCCGCGCTTGGCGTCTTGGCGCCCTTTGCGGTGCTTGATGTTGGCCCATTTGGAATGACCAGCCATAACTCACCCCATTCTTAACGATTAAATATCAACTCATGCAGATACAAGGAACCCGCTTGTAGACAGCATCTAGCAAGCGGGTTCGACGCAACACCGCCAAGCCGTTACTCGGCTTTCGGCTGCTCACGCAAGCGGATGTGCAACTCACGCAGCGCTTTGTTATCCACCGCGCCCGGTGCCTGAGTCATGACGCAGGCGGCGCTTTGGGTTTTCGGGAAAGCAATCACTTCACGAATCGACTGAGCGCCGGTCATCAGCATCACCAGGCGGTCCAGACCGAAAGCCAGGCCACCGTGGGGTGGTGCGCCGTACTTCAGGGCGTCGAGCAGGAAGCCGAACTTCTCTTGCTGCTCGTCTTCGCTGATGCCCAGCACGCGGAACACTGTCTGCTGCATGCCTTTGTCGTGGATACGGATCGAGCCGCCACCCAACTCAGTGCCGTTCAGCACCATGTCGTAGGCACGCGACAGTGCGCCAGCCGGATTGGCCTCTAGCTCGGCCGGGGTGCACTTAGGCGCGGTAAACGGGTGGTGCATGGCGGTCAGGCTGCCGTCGTCGTTTTCCTCGAACATCGGGAAATCGATGACCCACATCGGAGCCCACTCGCAGGTCAGCAGGTTCAGGTCGTGACCGAGCTTGATCCGCAGGGCGCCCAGCGCTTCGCTAACTACTTTGAAGGTGTCGGCGCCGAAGAACACGATGTCGCCATCGACCGCGCCAACCCGATCGAGGATCACGTTGAGGTTATCCAGCGGGATGTTTTTAACGATCGGCGACTGCAGGCCTTCAACGCCTTTAGCGCGCTCGTTGACCTTGATGTACGCCAGACCACGGGCACCGTAGATGCCAACAAATTTGGTGTAATCGTCGATCTGCTTGCGCGGCATGCTGGCGCCGCCCGGCACACGCAGGGCCGTTACGCGGCACTTAGGATCGTTGGCCGGGCCGCTGAAGACTTTGAAGTCGACTTCTTGCAGCTGGTCAGCAACGTCCACCAGTTCCATCGGGTTACGCAGGTCCGGCTTGTCCGAACCGTAACGACGCATGGCTTCAGCCAAGGTCATGTGCGGGAAGTCGCCGAATTCCAGGTTCAACACTTCCTTGAATAGCTGGCGGATCATTTTTTCGGTGATCGCCATGATGTCGGCTTCATCGAGGAAGCTGGTTTCGATGTCGATCTGGGTGAATTCTGGCTGGCGGTCGGCGCGCAGATCTTCATCGCGGAAGCATTTTGCAATCTGGTAGTAACGGTCGAAACCGGCCACCATCAACAGCTGCTTAAACAGTTGTGGCGACTGCGGCAGTGCAAAGAAGCTGCCGGCGTGGGTGCGGCTTGGCACCAGATAGTCACGGGCGCCTTCTGGGGTGGCGCGGGTGAGGATCGGCGTTTCCACATCGAGGAAGCCATTTTCGTCCAAATAACGACGAATGCTGGTGGTAACGCTGGAGCGCAACTTCAACTTGGCGGCCATTTCCGGGCGGCGCAGGTCGATAAAGCGATAGCGCAGGCGGGTTTCTTCGCCGACGTCGGTGTATTCATTCAGTGGGAACGGCGGGGTTTCCGACTCGTTCAGCACTTCCAGCTCATAACCCAGCACTTCAATAGCGCCGGAGGCCATGTTGGCGTTGCCTGCACCGGCTGGGCGCAAGCGCACCTTGCCGGTGATTTTGACTACATATTCGCTGCGCACGCGGTCGGCGATGGCAAAGGTCTCGGCACGATCAGGATCGAACACCACCTGGGCCAAACCTTCACGGTCACGAATATCCAAGAAAATCACCCCACCATGGTCGCGACGACGGTGCACCCAACCGCAAAGAGTAATTTCCTGGCCGTCCAGGGCTTCGTTCAACTGGCCGCAATAATGGCTGCGCATCATGATTTTAGATTCTCGTCATTCTAGAATTCGGGGTTTTGCTTCAGAGCCGGTTCACTATGTGCTGCACTTGATCAGGCTGCGCTTGCGACCATTTTGAGCGGGCTCTACTCGGATTTATCGCCACCGGCCAGGTTCTTTTTCGCGCCGGTTTTAAAATCAGTTTCATACCAGCCGCTGCCTTTCAGGCGAAAACCAGGCATGGACAACAGCTTTTTCAGCTCGGGCGCCTTACACGCCGGACATTCAAGCAACGGCGCATCACTAAATTTCTGAATGGCTTCGAGCTGGTGATTACAACGGGTGCATTGGTAATCGTAAATCGGCATTGGCTTTTCTCAATAAGCAAAAAACAGCAGCGCAAGACCGCGTCCAAAAGCAAGGGGCGCGATTATATATGGTTAATCGACCCCGCGCAGCCGCCTGACCCATTCACCTGCTCAGAGCCATCTATACTCCTTCAGCTGCCTTGGTTTGTTACCTTGCGGAGAGCCGCCATGACCATTCCCTGCCCCGCCGACCTGTCCAATGACCTGGTCGAAGACTTCCGCTTAGACGCCGCCGAGCAATTCCCGCGCTGCGAGCAATTGCTGATTGAACTTGAGCACTTCCCCACTGACGAGCAGCGCCTGCATGAGTTGTTTCGCGTGGTGCACACTCTCAAGGGCAACCTCAGCTTCGTTGGCCTCGACGCCTTGGCGCCGCTACCCCAGGCCATTGAGGACATCCTCGACGGCCTGCGTGAGAGCCGCCTGAGTTTTGACAGCTTGCTCGGCGACGTACTGCTACTGAGCTTCGACCACTTGCGCGAGCTGATTCGCGAAGCCCTGGGCGGCGCCGAAGCACGACTGAATGCCAGCCAGTTACAGAACCTGTGCCAAGCGCTGCATGCCCTCGCTCACAGCCCACCCGCCCGGCAAACCGAGCAGCGGCGTAACCTGCTGCAGCAACTCGACCCCAGCACTCAGCTGCAATTACCGCCGGAGCGCGAGCAGTCGCACGTGCAGCACTTACTCAACCAACATGGTATCGGTGGCGATGCCGACCTGCTGTTCTTTGCCGAACTGATGCAAGCCAGTGAACAACGCTCACACTTCTGGGCGGGGCG
>JAIERD010000307.1 GCA_019747155.1 Pseudomonadaceae bacterium | reverse complement strand
AGTTCTTGAACTCATAGGTCTTGCTGATGACGCCGCCCGTGAATTCCCAGCCCTTCAGCTGCTTGAGCAACTGCTCAATGGCATCGAACACCTGGAATTGCGCCTGTTGCGCGGCCAGCCCAGCCTGCAAGGTCTGACGCAAGCCTGCCGCGAATTGGAAGACCTGGCCCAGTTGCGCGGTTTGGCGGTACGCGGCGCCCAGCAGCCCTGCTGCCCGCTGCCACTGCAAGTGCAAATGCGCTACCTCAGCCAACGCCTGCAACTCAACGCCAGCCGCCAGTTCGCCCTGGGGGCGGCGCTGCAGCAATTGCAGCGCGAGCTGATCGAACCGGCCAGAGTCACGATCAGCCCGGCCGCCTGTTTTGCCTTGCTGACGCCGCTGATCGATGAGCGACTGGGCTTGTTGCGTGCACAGCTGGGCTGAAGCCGCTTGTCAGTTTGTAGGCTGGGCTTTAGCCCACCAGCGCGGGTAAAGGCCTTGGTGGGCTAAAGCCCAGCCTACGTTCAACAGGTAACGAGAAAATAAGCAAAAAAAACGGGCAACCCGCAGGTCGCCCGTTTACATTGCCGCAGCATTGGCCGCCAGCGGATTAGTCCGCCTGCACTATGCCTGGCGGACTCCAGCTGCCAGCACCGGCCGGCAGAATCGATGGCGCTTCGGTTTTCGGCCAATACAGGCGCATCACCAGATAAATTTCACCATCCGGTGCGGGCAGCCAGTTGGCTTGTTTGTCGGCACCCGGCGAATCCTTCTGGATATACAGGGTCAGTGAGCCGTCGGAGTTTTTCTGCATGTTTGGCAGCATCGGCGTGTTAATCAGATAGCGATTGATCGGGTTCTCGATCAACAACTGCGACTTGCCGTCATACATGGTCACCGACCAGAAGGCATTCACCGGCGGCAGTTGGCCTGGTGCAAAGGTCAGGCTGTACTTATGTTTGCTGCCATCGAGCAGTTCACCGGTCGCGGTAGTGCGAGTCATCGGGTACATGGCTTCGACAGCATCATTACCGTAGATGCCGCCCTTGGCCGCCGCCGCGCGCATCAGCCAATCACCGCTGTAAAAGCTGCGATCACCAAACACCGCGCCGACCTTCCAGCCGTTGATGTTTTTTACGCCACTCTCCAGATACTGGCTGACTTTGTCGTCGCCCTCCTTCATGGCCAGCAATACCGCCGCCTTGTGCTCCAGGGACAAGTCCTTGAACTCAAAGGTTTTACCCGGACCGATGCCTATGCTGGCCAGTCTGGCGCGTAGCTCTTTAGTGTCCGCAGTCACCGGCACAAACTGCAGTGCGGCATCCAGATACTGATAGAAGTTGGCTTTGATCCCTGCAGTGGTGGCCGGCAGGAAATCGATCTTGGCCGCCGGCGCTGGGGCAGGCTGGTTGAGGAACGCCGACAACGGCTGTGCTTTGTAACCGGCTTGCACCTTGAGCACATTCGGCATGTCGGTAGCATCAAACAACTGGGTGCGGAAAATGCTCAAACCAAACGGTGTGGTCGATTGAAAGACCTTGTTGATGCCCGCTGGCGTGGTGCCCTGCCAGTCAGGGCCGACCACCAGATAATCACCTGGCTCGATGCCCGTCGCCCGGCTGCCAATATAGCCATAGTTGTAAGCGTTACCGTCGACCAACTGCACCGAGTAATAGCGCTGTTTTTCTACCGCTGGCACCGAGATCACCATCGGCTCAGCGCGTAAATCCAACCACAGCATCGAATAGGGCGTGTCACTGTTGGGTGTGACCACGGCGGTGTCTTTATAGGTAAACACCTGCTCATCGTTATAAATACTGTTGAGCGGGGCTTTGTATTGGCCGGAGTTCTTGTCGACCACAAACTCTTGCATCACCGCGTAGTTCATCACGATCGGCAGGCCGTAGATGAATGCCTCTTCGGCAATCGCCTTGGTCTGCTCGATGCTTGGCGCGTTAATGCCGGCGGTTTTATCGGCCTGCATGGCGGTATTTATCGGGTCTGCTTTTTGCTCGCAGCCGGCCAAGCTGGTTAAGGCTATGGCGCTGCAAAGCAGGCTGATAAGACTTAGTGGTGGTGATTTGCTCATTGGTCATCCCTCTCGATTTACTGGGTGTCTACAGCGATAACTCAGGTCTCCATCATTTTGGAAACAGCAGCGTCACGGCGGCCCGTGCGCCCCAGCCTTGTGCGCCATCTTGCGGACTGTCGGCCCAGTAGCGCGGGCCAACCTGAATGCTCAACGGCTGGCCGCCAACTTTCAGAATCTGGCTGACAAACAGGTTAATCGGCACCGACCACTCCCGGCTCTGCCAGTCGTAGGTGGACTCGGTGTTCACCCCAAAGCTGGTGTAGGTGTGGGTGGTGTACACCAAGAAGGGTTGCAGGAAGGTGGCATTGACCTTTTCTTTGCCATCCGGCGGGCTGCCATCCAAGCCCCAGATATGGTTGGCGAGAATGCCACGGGTCCAGCCATCCGATTGTTTCAGTGCCACCACAGTTGGCCCGGCGCCCCACTGCTCGTTGCTGAGCAACTCATCGCTGCCGGTGGGAATCAGGATTGCCGGACCGGCACCCAAGATCCAGCCACTCTCGGTGGGCTGTTTGGGCGAGAAGAAAAAGCTCTGGGTCACATCGCCCATCCCGGATTTATCCGCCAGGCCATCCGGCGCCAGACCATGCTGATCGATCAGCGGCAGGATGGTGCGCGAAATCAGGTTCCAGTCTTCGTTCAAGTCGAACGGCAGCACCGGCTGAATATTGGTCACGCTGTGCATGCCGTCACCGGTTGGGCCCATTTTCTGGTCCCAGTTGTATTGCACCGGCAGGCTGTATAAAGCCGCCACCGGATTGTTTACCTGCTTGGCCAACTCAGCGGCGCTGGTTTCAGCTTGTACGGCGCCGCTCAACAGCGATAAACCGGCGGCTAGCAAGGCTAGATTTAATGGCTTTGGCATACTCTCTGACACCTTTTTTTGGGCAAAAAAAACTGCTGCCGGCACAACCTTTAGGGCAGCACCGACAACAGTTTGTGGTGTTACTTGATCAGCATGCTCATGTCGTCGGTAACGCCTTTGATCGCCGCTTTAAAGTCATTGACGGTAATCGGCTGGCTGGAGTTTTTCAGCACTTCGCCGAACACCTTGCGAACCACTTTCACCACCGGCAGGCCGGATTTGGCGTCAACGATATCGGCTTCCAGATACAACTCGGTATTCTGGTCACGATGGCCAGTGGCGGCAGAAACACCGCCAATCACGGCAGCGACCGGCACCACTTCATACCACTTCATGCCCTCGTTGGAGGCGCTGACGCCGGTAATGGCCACGTTCATGATTAGGGTGCGCGAGCCGGCTGGAGCGGCTTTGAGATCCGGCACCACCAGGAATTTTTGCGAGAGTACATTGCGGGCACTGAGGCTGGTGTAGCTCTGTAGCTCTTGCAAGGTTTTCAGGTCAACCCGATCGCTTGGCGCAGGCGCTGGGTAGAGCTCCAGCTGCTTGAACACCACAGTGTTATAAGCGCCCGGAGTAAAACCCGGCGCCATCCAGCGCATCACTGTCGCGCCGCTCGGCGTGGTGACTTCCTGCAAACCATCGTAGCTGGGCAAGAAGCCTGAATACTGGCTTTGCTCAGTTACTTTCGACACACAGCCAGCCAATAGCAGGCTGCTGAAAACCACACCAGCCAACACTTTACGAGTCATGTTCATTTGCCTGTTACTCCATGGTTAAAAGGTACTGCGTGATATTTTTTGTTTTTAGAAACGCCAAGTAGCGTTACCGGTAATGGTTTGAATCCAGGCGGCGTCGAACTGACCCGAAATACGTTCACCGGATAAGGCTTTGCTTTGATCGACCGGCATATCGCCCATCCAGACCAGATCCCAACTGAGGTTCAGGTCGGTGTTTTTATCCAGCGCGTAGGTGGCGCCAGTGCCCAAGCGCCATTGCTCCCCCATAGGTACAGTCACGGTACGGTTACTGTCGGAAACAGCCGAGGTGTCGTAGGCCACACCGAGGTTCCACAACAGCTTTGGCGTAGCTTGGTACTGGGTGCCGAGCGCGAGCTGGTAGGTATCTTTATAGTTGGCATCCACGGTAGTCGACAGACCGCTTAACGCGTCCACTTCAACGCTTATTTCGCCGAAGTTCGACCAGTCCTGCCAGTTGGCACTGGCCAACAGTGCCCATTGCGAGTCGAGCTGCTGATACAGGCTGAGGGTCGCGGTTTGTGGCACGCTCATGTCAAGCTTGGTATTCACGCCATTGACCCGATCCAGCAGCGGTCCCGTGCCTTTCACATCGAGGCGATCCTCGAAATTCAGGTCGACCTTACTGGTGTACGCCAGCCCAATTCGTGTACCCGTTTGTGGGGCGTAGATGACCCCGAGGTTGGCGCCATAGCCCCAGGTGCTGTCGGCATATTTAAACTGACCATCGGCACGGTCGAGCAAGCCCAGTGGCGAGCGATCGATCGCGGCCTCAGTTTTCAAAATCCCGTACATGGCCTTCAGACCAACGCCCACCGACCATTCATCATTGAACTTATAGGCCGCGCTTGGCACCAGCGACAAACCGCCGACGGTGGCGTTCTGTACAAAATAACGCCCAGCCCAATCGTTATCGAAATTCTCTGAGAGGCCAAAGTCAGCATAAGAGCCGAAGCCCAGACTCCATTGCTCATCCAGTTGATGGCTGATAAAAAAACTAGCCCCCGGACTGAGCGGTAACGCATTGCCGCCATTACCGCCGTTGACCGTACTCGATGAGTCCTGATCAAAGCTCACGTCGCCATAGAGTAACTGCGCACCGGCAGCCACCTGAGTGCCCGGCAAATAGCTCAAACCAGCCGGGTTGCTGGCAATGGTCGAAGGCCCTTGGGCTCGGGCAGCAGCACCGGCGTTTACCAGCCCGGTGTTATCACTGCCCACCTCGTACAACATAAGCCCGCCGGCCTGCGCCAATGGACTGCAGCACAGCGCTAACAGCGACAGGGCCGATAGCGGTAAAGCGGATAATTTGAGCGACATAAACACTCCTTATTTTTATAAAAACCACTGCCTAGGGCGCGAAGGAAAACACCTGTTTCCAATCATTTTTCATGCTGATCACCGTCCAGCCCTGCTTATGTGCCCGATCATACAAAGCTTGCGGAAAAGTGCCAATTTTACTGGCCGGCAAGCCCTGCGCCGGGCCGTAGGCGTATTCGCGTACGGCATCATCGTGCAGCACCAGCATCGACAGCCGCGCGCCCGCGCCGGCCTTGGTGTACTCGAGCATTTCACTGTCGCCGGCCGAGTTGCCGAACGCCGCCTGCGGACGCCGACCGATCACCAACTGGATGCCTTCTGGCTTGCCAGGGCCATCGTTCATCAGCAGCATTTTTTCCTCTTTTATCAACTGCGGTTTGCCATCGGCGGCGTAGCCATACTTAGTAGCGCCTACTGTGCCGACGATCTGCTCAGGCGGAATGCCGTAAGTCTGCTCGGCGTAGGTGCGGACAAAATCCTGGCCACCACCGGTGACTATGTAGGTCTTGTAGCCGTTGGCACGCAGGTACTGCAGCACTTCCTGCATCGGCAGATAGGTCAGCTCGGTGTAGGGCTTTTTCCAACGCGGATCGTGCGCCTTGGCCAGCCAGTCCTTGGCCTGCGCGGCAAAGGTCTCTTCTGACATGCCAGACAGGGTCGCCGCAGCGATTTTGATCAGGTCTTCGGTGTGCAGCTTGGACATCGCCTCGTGGTTGCCCGACATCACCGTCTTGAACGGCTCCACAGTGGCCAGTTCAGGTTTGGCCTTGACCAGCGCCGGCACCTGCGCGAGGCAGTACATCAGTTGCGCGTACAGCGGCTGTTCTACCCACAGGGTGCCGTCCTGATCGAAGGTGGCGATCCGCTCAGGCAGCGGCACGAACTGCGCGCTGCCCTCGGTAGTGGTGGTTTTTACGAAGGCGACAATCGCCTGCTTGGCCGGGCCGTCATTCCACGATGGCAGTGGCTCGGCGATTGCGCAGCTAGCCAGCACCAGCAAGGCAGCCAACAGGCTAGCAGGCGCAAAACGGCTAAATACGTCAGTGTTTTTCATCATTGCCCATCCATATACAGATGAAATAACGGGTGACCTATGCGGGCCACCCGTTATTCAACAACCACCAGACTAGGCCGGTTTATTTACCCATGGCGGCTTGAGCTGCCGCGATTTTGGCTTTTACCGCTTCGAGGTTGAAGCTGGCGCCTTTTTGCATTGGCGGATACTCGATGGCCGTCATGGCCAGTTTGGCCACTTGCTGCTGGACGAACACGAAGCGCCAGAACTCATATTTGAACCAGTCAAAATACTGCTGAGAGCCCTGCGCCGTGTAGTTTTGTGGCCAGCCAGCACGCTCAAATGGATCGAGACGCAGGTTGGTCAGGTGCGGTACATCCACCTTGGTTTTCTCGCCCATCCAGCCGCCTGGCTGGTCGATGAAACGATACTTGTAGTCATCGATACGCACCGCGCCGAGGGTACTTTCACCGAAGTAGAAGATCTCGTGGCGATTGGACGGGCCTTTACCGGTGATCATCGGAGTCTGGTCATAACCGTCCAGATGCACCTTGTAGGTGGTGTCGCCGATTTTCTTGCCTTTGAGCAACTCGCTGGCAATGTTCGGGTTGCCGGCTGCGGCTAGGAAAGTCGGGAACCAGTCCATGCCCGAGAAGATACCGTTGGCCACTTGGCCTGCCGGCACCTTGCCCGGCCAACGCAGAATAGCCGGGGCGCGGAAGCCACCTTCCATAACCGTGCCCTTACCCATGGCGAACGGCGTTTGACCGCCATCTGGCCAAGTGAAGTTTTCGGTACCGTTGTCGGTGGTAAACACCACGATGGTGTTGTCGTCCATGCCTTCTTTTTTGATTTTAGTCATCACCTCGCCAACGATGTCGTCGAGCTGTGCCATCCCAGCCTCTTCCTCGGACCAACCGTTCTCGGAGGTACGCAGCGCCTCATATTTAGGCGAGAGGTGGGTAACGATGTGCATACGGGTCGGGTTGAGCCAGAGGAAGAACGGTTTGTCGTCTTTCTTGGCCTTGTCGATAAAGTTGAAGGCTAGATCGCGAATCTCGTCATCGACGGTTTCCATCCGCTCCGGATAGAGCGTGCCGGCGTCTTCGATCTTCTGCTTGCCGACCTTACCCCAGCGCGGCATGACAGTTGGGTCGTCTTTATCAGTTGCCCAGCTGTGCACCATATTGCGTGGGCCGACGGTGGCCAGCAGCTCTTGTGGATAGTTGGGATGGGCCGGATCTTCCATCGCATCGAGGTGGTAGAGGTAGCCGAAGAACTCGTCGAAACCGTGCACGGTCGGCAGGAATTCATTGAGGTCGCCCAGGTGGTTTTTGCCGAACTGGCCGGTGGCGTAACCCATGCCCTTCAGGGCCGTGGCAATGGTCACCGCTTGCGCCGGAATACCAATCGGCGAGCCGGCCTGGCCAACGGTGGTCATGCCGGTGCGGATCGGCAATTCACCGGTAATAAAATTAGCGCGCCCGGCGGTGCAGCTGGCCTCGGCGTAGTAGTCGGTGAACAACATACCCTCGGTGGCGATCTGGTCGAGGTTCGGCGTTTTGCCGGCCATCATGCCGCGGTGATAGGCGCCAATATTCCAGATGCCAATGTCGTCGCCCA
The DNA here is from genome assembly GCA_019747155.1 of Pseudomonadaceae bacterium. GTDB lineage: Bacteria > Pseudomonadota > Gammaproteobacteria > Pseudomonadales > Pseudomonadaceae > Aquipseudomonas. Next base: position 2,306 of record JAIERD010000307.1, on the reverse strand, counting down.
TGATCATCACGATATTGGGCTTGTCAGCGGCTTGCGCCACTCCCGATGCGACCGCAGCCGACAGCAAGGCGGTGGCCAGCAAGACTGAGGATAAAACTTTTCTCTTCATGTATTTACTCCGTTAAACACCGCTGTAGTTATGGTTCAAACAGTCCAGAAAAACCTATCCAAAACCGACGTTAGCTTAAACAACCGAAATATCCAGTAACACCGTGACGCTTGTAGGTTGGCTGTTGTTTTAAATCAATTAAAACCCATCGCGCGCGCAGGAAGATGCCTTGTCTGGCAGGCTGCTAGGTATAGCAAAGACTTGTGACGGTAGGCTGACGCCCAGCTTGCCGTTATGCTGGCAGCTGTATTTGCCCAGGATGCTTGACCATGCACTCAGCCCCGCTCGTTCGCTGGCTTTTGCCCGCCAGCCTAAGCGTGCTTGCCGCCTGCACGCAGACGCCCAGCACTGTCAGCCTCAACGATGATCAGCAAAACCGCTGTCCACTGGCGCTGTACGCCGGCCAGGAAGTGCTGATCAGCCTGCGCAGCAATCCCAGCACCGGCTTTCGCTGGGAAGTTAAAGATGCCGCCAGCGCCGTACTGAAAAGCCTCGGCCCGGAGGTTTACAGCAACCCCGAAGACGTCGGTTTAGTGGGCAGCGCCGGCCAGTCCACTTGGCGCTACAAGGCCGAAAAAACCGGCAACGGTCATCTGTTGATGGTTTATCGTCGGCCCTGGGAAGCAGACGTGGCGCCGGCCAGCAGCTTCGATTGCCAGGTTGCTGTGCAATAAGCGCGGCCTGATTGGCTACCGACAATGACGCGTGCAGTCTGGCACTTAAGTACCAGCCTCTAGCAGAATGCCGGCAAACCAATAACAACGAGAACCGCCATGCGTGACCCGCGATTAATCCTGACCCTCGGCCTCGGCGGCTTGTTGCTGTTTCTGCTCGGCCTGAGCCTGGACCACACCGCCCTGCGCCTGCTGAGCAAACCGCTGCCGTTGATCGCCCTGTTGTTGTGGGTGCGCCTAGCGCCGGCCGGCAGCTACCGGCGCTGGATCAGCCTCGGTCTACTGCTGTCACTGGCCGGCGATATGTTGTTGGAGTGGCCGGCGGATCTGTTTGTGTTCGGCCTGGGCGCGTTTTTGCTCGGCCATCTGTGTTTTCTGCTCGCCTATCTGGGCGATACCCACCGCCCCGCCCTGCCCGCGCTGGCCATCGCCGCCGCCTTTGGCCTGGGCATGTTCGGCCTGCTGGCGCAAAACGGCCTCGGCCCGTTACAACTGCCGGTGGCGCTCTACGCGCTGACCATCAGCGGTATGCTCTGGCGCGCCCTAGCCCGGCTCGGCGTGCCAGGCATCGCTAGCCGCTCGGCCTGGCTGGGTGCCGGCGGCGCACTGCTGTTTGTGCTGTCCGACAGCTTGATCGGCATCAACCGTTTCGTCGGCCACTTTGCCGGCGCCGATGTCGCCATCATCCTCACCTATTGGGCCGGCCAGTTCGGCATTGCCGCCTCGGCGCAGCACCGGCAGAGCTGATCAGCAGGGCATTTCGCGATATCCTAGGCGCCTGCGTTTTTGCCTTGCTTTTGGATATCCCTATGAAAGACCTGCTGGTTGAATTAGTCGGCAAAATCAGTTCCGGCGGCTTGCCCGAAGACGAGATTTTGCGCATCGCCAACGAGGCCGACGCGGCCTACGCCGACCCAGAGGCCTTTCTAGCGGCCAACCCGGACGTCAATTACGACGACAGTTATCCCATCCCGCTGGGGGAATGGGTGGTGGTTGGTAATCTGCCAGACAACGTGCTGTTTCAGGCCGACAGCTATGCCGACTTGCTGGCGCAGATCATCGCCTCGTTCAGCAGCGACGTGCCGTTCAATATCAAACCCAAGCAATTGCTCAAAGCCAAGCCCCTGGCGGCGCTCAACAGCATTCAGGTGCAGTTGAGCAGCATGAACAAGGAAATGGGCGGTTATGTGCTGCTCAACTTCAGCGAGCCGCTGGATGACGAGTTGCAAGCGGTGCTGATCTACGGCTGCGACCTGCCACGGGTGATGGAGCTCTGCGTAGCGGTGGGGATTCCCGCCACCCCGGCCTACGAGGCGTTGCGCCAAGCTGAGCAAGGCTGATTTGCCAATCCGTTGATCCACGGGCGCTGTGTCCAGCCACTCAACTTGGCTAGAATGCCGGCCTTTTTACCGGTTGTAGTTTGTAGGGTGGGCTTTAGCCCACCACTCGACCACGTTGGTGGGCTAAAGCCCACCCTACCGTACTCCGCATGCTTGCGGTTCTAGGACTCTTCCGTGACTCAG
>JAIERD010000263.1 GCA_019747155.1 Pseudomonadaceae bacterium | reverse complement strand
GTTCGGCTCGCTCGGCAATGCTCGGCCACAGGCCCAAACGCTGGTAAATCTGCCGGGTGCCGAACGACAAGGCGGTGGAGCGGGCGTCGTAACTCGGCTGGTAACTGCTGCCGGGGGCAAAGGGCTCAATCAGCACTATCTGCCAGCCACGGGCTTTGGCACCGGCTTGCAGTGCCAAAGCCAAACTGGCGCCGACTAAGCCGCCGCCGATAATCGCCAGTTGCACCCGTGCCATTAGCCGGCCACCGCCGCAGCCACAACTGCCTGCGCCATCAGCGCCTCGATGGCAGCCACAGTTTTGGGCACCCCATCGGTGAGAATCTCGCAGCCGGTTTTAGTCACCACCACGTCGTCTTCGATGCGTACGCCAATGCCGCGCCACTTTTTGGCGACGTTCTGGTTATCCACGGCAATGTAGATGCCCGGCTCCACGGTCATGGCCATGCCGACTTCCAGCTCGCGCCATTCGCCGCCGACTTTGTAGTCGCCGACGTCGTGCACATCCATGCCCAGCCAGTGGCCGGCGCGGTGCATATAGAACGCCTTGTAGGCCTCGCTGGCGATCAGCTCATCGACCGTGCCTTCGAGCAAACCAAGCTCGACCAGGCCTGCGGTAATCACTCGCACCGTCGCCTCGTGGGCGGCGTTCCAGTGTTTGCCGGGGGCGATCTCCTTGAAGGCGGCTTCCTGGGAAGCCAGCACCAACTCGTAGATGGCTTTCTGCTCGGGCGAGAATTTACCGTTGACCGGGAAGGTGCGGGTGATGTCGCTGGCGTAGCAATCAATCTCGCAGGCGGCGTCGATCAACACCAAGTCGCCGTCTTTGAGCAGCGCATCGTTCTCACGATAATGCAGGATGCAGGCGTTTTTGCCGGCGGCAACGATGGAGCCATAGGCCGGCATCTTCGCCCCGCCCTTGCGGAACTCGTAATCCAATTCGGCTTCCAGGCTGTACTCGTACAGACCGGCGCGACAGGCTTGCATGGCGCGCACATGGGCGCGGGCGGAAATCGCCGCAGCCTCCTTCATCACCTTCACTTCGGCGGCCGACTTGTACAGCCGCATGTCATGCAGCAGGTGATCGAGGGCGACAAATTCATTCGGTGGCTGCGCGCCTTGGCGGGCCTTGGAGCGGATCACGTTGATCCACTCCATCAGATGGCGGTCAAATTCCTGGTGAATACCCAGGGCGTAATAGACCCGCTCGCGGCCCTCGATCAGGCCCGGCAGAATCTCGTCGATGTCAGTGATCGGGAAGGCATCGTCGGCGCCGTACTGGCTGATGGCGCCGTCTTGACCGGCGCGCAGGCCATCCCACAATTCACGCTCGGGATTACGTTCGCGGCAGAACAACACGTACTCGCCATGGGCGCGACCGGGGATCAGCGCCAGCACCGCTTCCTGCTCAGGGAAGCCGGTGAGGTACTGGAAATCACTGTCCTGGCGATAGATATGCTCAACATCGCGGTTGCGGATATACACCGGCGCCGCCGGCAGTATGGCGATGCTGTTGGGTTCCATCTGCGCCATCAGCGCCTTGCGTCGGCGCGCGAATTCGGCTTTCGGGATGCTGATCATGGGCGACCTCGATCTACTGGCTTACGACCGCCGAATAGCGGTTGATGAGCAACGCTAAAATCAGTGCAACGCAGGCTTTGGCACGGCGGCCAGCGGCTTGGCACACTCGGTAAACAGCAGCAGCGGCGCGACACGCAGGTACTCCATCACCTCCATGTAATCGTTCTCGCCGTCTTCGGATTCTTCCAGCGCGTCCTGCACCTGGGCGATACCGGCCAGGTCCTGCAGCACTTCAATGGCCTCGGCCGACAAGGCCGCATCGCGGGCAGTCAAACCAAAACCACCGAGGAAACCCTGGCACCATTGGCCCAAGGCCTGGGCGCGCTCGGCCAGCGGCGCATCGTCATTGGGCAGCAGCAAGATGATGGTCACCTCGCTACCCGACAGCTCGCCTTTGACCATTTCTTGCAGGCCGATCAGGGCCTGACGAACCTGCTCGGACGGCTCGCTGTCGAGCAAGTCAGTCGCGTCGAGCAGCCAGGATTCGCTGTCAAAGCCGGCGCCGGCGCAACTGCGGCCGAGTAACAGGCCATGCAACTCGGCAGGTGAAACAGGATGACCATTGCTAGTAAGCAAGGCGGCGAAGGCGGCATACGGCGAATTTTGAATGGGCATAATGGCGGGCATCGAAGTAGGTTTCTGAGCTAGGCGTCAGACGACGCAATGACTAGAATGAAGGTGGCTATCCTAGCACCGGCAGCCGCGCCAAGACCATTGATGGTGCGCAACGGGTTTGACCAATACGCCTAACGACCTTATATATTTCACCGCTTTTTTTGCTTATTCATCGCCAAGTAGAGAGCCCAAGTAGAGAACCTATGCACGACGCCGACCTGCGCGCACTGACGGCCAAGCTGGAGCTACTGATCCAGCGCACCGAGCATCTCAAGGCTCACAACCGGCAGTTACTGGCGAGCGCGAAAGCGTGGCGCGAGGAACGCGGTCAACTGATTGAAAAGAACGAATTGGCCCGCAGCAAGGTCGAATCGATGATTATGCGCCTCAAGGCCCTAGAGCAAGACTCATGACCCAAGCCAAAAGCGTTACCGTGCAAATTCTCGATAAAGAGTATTGCATCGCCTGTCCGGCCGACGAGCGCGCCAACCTCGAAGGCGCCGCCCGCTACCTCGACGGCAAGATGCGCGAGATCCGCGCCAGCGGCAAAGTCATCGGCGCCGACCGCATTGCGGTGATGGCCGCGCTGAACATCAGCCACGACCTGCTGCACAAAAAACAGCGCCTCGACCAAGCCGCCGAAGAAACCCGCGAGTCGGTGCGCGACCTAATCGAGCGAGTCGACCAAGCCCTGATCACTCATCCCGATGAAGTACAAGGCTGATAGCCGAGCGGCATACCCATATGCCGAACGCGGGGGTATACTGCCAACTCCTCCCTGGTGTGTGCGCCAGTTGGCGATGTCCCTGAGCCGATTCGCACTACCCTGGGGGTTGCAAGTTGAGACCGGTGCGCATGTCCGCCAGACGGAAAGCCTAAAGGTTTCCTGCAACCTCCACCTTGAACTTTCGGGTTCAAGGGCCAAGCCGGCAGCGGCACTCCGGGGAGTCATATTCTTACTGGCATTGCCGCTCAGCCTGAGCCGCAGTGCAGCTCTAACGCCGCGCCACTCGCGTGCTGCGTATGCACCATCGCTCAACCAACTCAGTCACCCGCAAGCATGAGCACTCAGCCGCCACTCAGCCGTGCCGAACTGCGCCGCCAATTGCGCGCTGCCCGCCGCGCCCTGAGCCGTAGCCAACAACAACGGGCCGCCCTCGATCTGTACCGACAGCTGGCCCAACATCCACTGTTTCGCCGGGCCCGACAGATTGCCTTGTACCTGCCCAACGACGGCGAGATTGATCCGCAGCACTTGATGCGCGCCGCCCAACGCCACGGCAAGGCCACTTACTTACCAGTCCTTAGCACCTGGCCAAAAACCAAGATGGTCTTTCAGCGGGTGCGCGCCGGCGAGCCGTTGCGGCTTAATCGCTTTAAAATTGCCGAGCCACCGGCCAATCGCAGCCGACAACGTAAAGTCTGGGCACTGGATTTGATTTTGTTGCCGCTGGTGGGCTTTGATCTGGAAGGCGGACGCCTGGGCATGGGCGGCGGCTTTTATGACCGCAGCCTGGCCTATCGCAAACTGCGCGCACAGCCGCAAAAGCCGCAGCTATTAGGCTTGGCCCATGAGTGTCAAAGAGTCGAGAAGTTGCTGATGGCCAGCTGGGATGTAGCGCTGACGGCGACGGTGACCGATCGGGCCTGGTATTAGCACGCCGCAATCGGACTGGAAATCATGATGGGCGGTTTAGCTGAGCAGCAAACCGCGAGTGTGTCGCTGATTAATCAGCGCTTGGCTTCAACTTGGAGCGCCACACTGCTCGGTGCATCACTCTGGCTCGCCCAGTAGCTTTGCGCATAGGCACTGGTGACTACGCCCAGACCGAACACGACCACTAAAATCCACAATATATCTGGCTTACGTTTCATCAATGCCCCCGTGATAGACAGCTTCGCGCAGTTTTCCACGCTGATTATTGTTATAAGCCGTCCGGTGGCATTTTTTAATCGGCGCTATTGTCCAATAACCGGCACGTCCGTGCAATTTTTTTGCCAGCACCCAGTGTCGATAAGTGCACATTTTTTAACCACAACGCGGATACCCAAAGAGTTCAGTCCATGGCCTATTGGTTAATGAAATCGGAACCCGAAGAACTGTCGATCCTCGACTTGCAACGCCTGCGCAGCGCCCAGTGGGATGGCGTGCGCAATTATCAGGCGCGCAATTTTTTGCGCAGCATGGCGGTCGGCGATTTGTTCTTCTTCTATCACTCCAGCTGCCCGCAGCCGGGCATCGCCGGGATTGGCTGCATCAGCGCCAGTGCCTATCCGGACCCAACGGCCCTCGAACCACAGAGCCCGTATTTTGACCGCAAAGCCTGCGTCGAGAAAAACCCCTGGAGCGCCATTAGCGTGGAATACCGCGAGGCCTTTAGCCGCGTGCTTGGCTTGAGCGAACTGCGCGGTCAGAGCGCGCTCGGTGAGATGCCGCTGCTGCAAAAAGGCAGCCGCTTGTCGGTAATGCCGGTGACTGCCGAGCAATGGCAAGCCGTGCTGGCATTACGCAGCCAACCAAGCACAGCCTAAACAATGCAACTGATTGACAGGTATCAACACAAATTTTTACCAGAACCGGCAGACTGCAGCATCAACCTCAGGAGGAGGAAGCATGTCTAGCCCGCATCGCCCATCGAGTTTACTGGTCATCCCGCTGATTTTGATTTTGTTGGCGGTGGCCGGCTTCGGTTACTGGCAATCGCTTCGCTCGCGCCTGCCAGAAGGCCTCAGCATGGCCAACGGCCGGCTGGAGGCCACCGAGGTACAGATCGCCAGCAAGACCCCCGGCCGCTTGGCCGAGGTGCTGGTCAATGAAGGCGATCGGGTCAGCAAAAACCAGCTGCTCGCCCGCCTCGACACCCGCACCCTTGAGGCCCAGCGCAGTCAAGCCGAAGCCGAAGTGCTGCGGGCCAAGGAAACCCTGGCGGCCGCCGAGGCCACGGTGCAATTTCGCCTGAGCGAGCAACGCCTGGCCAACCTGGAACTCAAGCGCACCAGCGAGCTGTTCCAGCGTAATTACGCCAGCCGGCAATTGCTTGAGCAACAACAGTCGCGCCTGGAGACCAGCAACGCCGCCGTCAATGCTGCCCAGGCGCAGGTCGGCGCACTGCGGGCCGCCATCGGCGCGGCCGAGGCGCAAGTCGCCCAGCTGGCCAGCGAAATCGACGACAGCAGCCTGCTCGCGCCCATCGACGGTATCGTCCAGTTGCGTCTGGCCGAGCCCGGTGAAGTGCTCGGCGCCGGCGGTCGGGTCTTGCTGATGATCGATGCCAATGACCAGTACATGAACCTCTATCTACCGGCCGCCCAAGCCGGCGCCCTGACGGTTGGCGACGAGGCGCGGATTTTGCTGGACGCCCTGCCAGAGCACGCACTGCCGGCGAAAATCAGCTTTGTCGCGGCCAAATCGCAGTTCACCCCTAAAGAAGTGGAAACCCGCGACGAGCGCCAGAAGCTGGTGTTCCGCGTCAAACTACACCTGACCGATCCGGCGGCCGCGCCACAAGCCAAGCCCGGCATGCCCGGCGCCGGTTATGTGCGCAGTACTGACGTGGCCTGGCCGGCCAATCTGCAATGAGCGAACTGGCGCTTAAAGCCAGCGGTCTGAGCCACAGCTATGGCAAACAGCAGGCCCTGCAAGAAGTCAGTTTCAGCCTCGCCGCCGGCACCCGCTGTGGCCTGATCGGTCCGGATGGCGCCGGCAAGTCCAGTCTGCTAGGACTGATCGCTGGGGTGAAAATCCTCCAGCAGGGCGAATTAGAGGTACTCGGCGGCGCCATCACCGATCGCCAGCATCGCGCCAGCCTCTACCCACGCATCGCTTTTATGCCCCAAGGCTTGGGGCAAAACCTCTACCCCGAGTTGTCGATTGCCGAGAACATCCAGTTCTTCGCCACCTTGTTCGGCCTCAGCCGCGCGCAATGTCAGGCGCGGATGACCGAGCTGCTGGCCGCCACCGACCTCAGCGCCTTCGCCGAACGGCCGGCGGGCAAGCTGTCCGGCGGCATGAAACAAAAACTCGGGCTGTGCTGCGCACTGATCCACGACCCGGATTTACTGATCCTCGATGAACCCACCACCGGCGTCGACCCACTGTCGCGCCGGCATTTCTGGGAGCTGGTCGAGCAAGTCCGCCGCCAACGCCCACAGTTGACCCTGCTGGTGGCCACCGCCTATATGGAAGAGGCCGCGCAGTTCGAGCAATGCCTGATGCTCGACCGTGGCCAGTTGATCGCCCAAGGCACCAGCGCCGAACTGGCGGCTGCCACCCCGAGCGGCAAACTCGATGATGCCTTCACTCATTTTCAGGGCGATCAGGCGGGTAAGCATGAGCCGCTGGTAATTCCGCCGCTATCAGAAGGCGAAGCGGAAATCGCCATCGAAGCCAGCGAGCTGACCCTGCGGTTTGGCGACTTTACCGCCGTCGACCAGGTTAGTTTCGCCATTCGCCAGGGCGAGATTTTCGGTTTTCTCGGCTCCAATGGCTGCGGCAAGACCACCACCATGAAGGTGCTCACCGGCCTGCTGGCGGCCAGCGAAGGCAGCGCCAAACTGTTCGGCAAACAGGTGGACGCCAAAGACCTGGCCACCCGCAAGCGCGTCGGCTTTATGTCGCAGAGCTTCTCGCTGTACGGCGAGCTGAGCGTGCAGCAAAACCTTGAGCTGCACGCGCGCCTGTTCGACCTGCCGGCAGCAGAGGGTGTGGCGCGCAGCCAGGCCTTGATGGAACGTTTCGGCCTTACCGAGGTGGCCAAGCAGCAGTCCGGCGAGTTACCGCTGGGTGTGCGTCAGCGCCTGTCCCTGGCGGTAGCGGTGCTGCACAAACCGGAAGTGCTGATTCTCGACGAACCCACCTCGGGGGTCGATCCGGCTGCGCGGGATGATTTCTGGCGCTTGCTGATTGAACTGTCGCGCGAACAGGGCGTGACCATCTTTCTCTCCACCCACTTTATGAACGAGGCCGAGCGCTGCGACCGAATCTCGCTGATGCATGCCGGCAAAGTGCTGGCCTGCGACACCCCGGCCGCCCTGCAGCAGCAATATGCCGGCGAGAACCTGGAGGCGGCGTTCGTCAGTTGCCTGCAGCAAGCCCAGGGCGAACCCGCCACTGGTGCAGCAGCCAGCTTGGGCGGCGACAGCGCGCCCGAGGCCAGCACCCCGATTCAAACCCGTCGGGGCTTTAGCCTGCGCCGCCTGCGGGCGGTGGCCGTGCGCGAGGGCAAGGAGCTGCGCCGCGACCCGGTGCGCCTGGCGTTCGCCCTGCTCGGCTCGGTGTTTATGATGGTGATCTTCGGCTACGGCATCTCGCTGGACGTGGAGAACCTGCGCTTCGCCGCCTTCGACCAAGATAACTCGCCACAGAGCCGCAGTTATCTGGAGGCCTTTCGCGGCTCGCGCTACTTCGAGGAACACGCGCCGATCAGCTCGCCACAAGAGCTGCACCAGCGCCTGCAACGCTCGGAAGTCAAAATAGTCCTGGAAGTGCCGCCCGGCTTCGGCCGCGACCTATATGCCGGGCGCCAGCCACAAGTGGCCGTATGGCTGGACGGCAGCATGCCGTTTCGCGCCGAGACCAGCCGCAACTATATCGAGGCGGTGCACCTGGCAAATCTGCAAGAGTTAGCCAGCACCAGCAGCCAGACCAGCCGACCACCGGCCGGCGCCAGCCTGGCCACCCGCTTTCGCTACAACCAGGACGTGATCAGCGTGAATGCCATAGGCCCCGGCGTGATGGCGCTGATTTTGGTGTTTATCCCGGCCATGCTCACCGCCCTCGGTGTGGTGCGTGAAAAAGAACTCGGCTCAATCAGTAATTTTTACGCCACACCGCTCAGTCGCCTGGAGTTTTTGTTCGGCAAGCAGCTGCCCTATATCGCCGTCAGCCTGCTCAATTTGGCCTTGCTGGTGGCGGTCAACCGCTGGCTGTTTGGCGTGCCGCTGAAGGGCAGCGTGCTCACCCTTGCCTTCGGCGGCCTGCTTTACGTGCTGGCCACCACCAGCCTCGGCTTGCTGATCTCGGCCTTCACCAAGACGCAGATCGCGGCGATCCTCGGCACCATGATTCTCACCAGTTTGCCGACCATTCAGTTCTCCGGACTGATCGTGCCGCGCTCCTCCCTGGCCGGTGGCGCCGCGCTGATGGGCAATCTGTTCCCGGCCGGCTACTTTCTCGACATCGCCGTTGGCACCTTCACCAAGGCCCTGGACTTGCGCCAGCTCTGGCCGCAATGCCTGGCCTTGTTCGGCTTCTTCGCGGTGTTTACCGCGCTGAGCGTGGCGCTACTGAAAAAACAGGAGGTCTGAGATGCAGCGTCTCGCGCATATTTTCCGCCTTGGCCTGAAGGAGCTGACCAGCCTGCGCCACGACAGCGTGCTGCTGATTTTTTTGCTCTACGCCTTCAGCGTCGCCATCTACATGCCAGCCAAGGGCTCGATCATGGGCGTGCACAACGCCAGCGTGGCGATTGTCGATGAAGACCGCAGCACCCTGTCGCGCAAACTGGCCGACGCCCTGCTCCCGCCGGAGTTCCAGGCACCGCAACCGCTCAGCTACGCGCAAATGGACAACGCTCTGGACAGCGCCCAGTACACCTTCGTGCTCAATGTGCCGCCGAATTTCCAGAGCGACCTGCTGGCCGGGCGCCAGCCCCAGGTGCAATTGAACGTCGACGCCACCGCCATGAGTCAGGCCTTTATGGGCGCCGGTTACCTGGCGCGGATCTTCCAGCGCGAACTCAGCGACTACAGCGGACAAACGCCACAAAGCCCAATCGGCCTGACCACCCGCGCGCTGTTCAATCCCAACCTGGAAGGCGGCTGGTTTCTGGCGGTGATCCAGATCGTCAACAACATCACCATCCTGGCCATCATCCTCACCGGCACCGCCTTGCTGCGCGAACGCGAGCACGGCACCCTCGATCACTTGCTGGTGCTGCCGCTGACGGCGCTGGAGATCATGCTGGCGAAGATCTGGAGTAACGCCCTGGTGGTGGTGCTGTGCACCTGGGTGTCGCTAGAGCTGGTGGTGAAATGGCTGATTGGCGTGCCGCTGTCCGGCCCGCAGCCGATGTTTCTCGCGGTGACTGCGCTGTACCTGTTCGCCAGCACGGCGCTGGGGATCTTCCTCGCCACCCTGGCGCGCTCGATCCCGCAGTTCGGCCTGCTGAGCATTCCGGTGATTATCCCGATGCTGCTGCTGTCGGGCGGCACCACGCCGCTGGACAGCATGCCGACCTGGTTGCAGTGGGTGATGCAGATCTCGCCCTCGACCCACTTCGTCAGCCTGTCGCAGGCAATCCTGTTCCGCGATGCCGGCCTGGCGCTGATCTGGCCCGAGCTGCTGGCGCTGACGACCATCGGCTTAGTGTTTTTTGCCGTCGCATTGGCGCGCTTTCGCAAAAGCCTGGCGGCCTGATCGGGGCACGCCTAAGAATCTGAAAGCGTAGCGAGCGAAGGTTAGTGCAACGCCCGCTCCTGCGGGCCAGCTGCATTTCCCACATCCATGTGGGTCACAAGGCGCAACGCAGCGAGGCGGAGTTGGCTGGTGCCAATGAGCATTTTTCCCAGCTCCGCCAACGCCGCATAAACGAGCGCAGTAGCTTTCCTATTGCAGGATCAGGTTGTTGAACAGCAGGTCTTCGACATAAGGCTTGCCTTCTTCCTGCTGCAGCACTTGCTGTACCTGTTTAAGCGCTTCTTGGCGGAGTTTTTCCTTGGCAT
>JAIERD010000071.1 GCA_019747155.1 Pseudomonadaceae bacterium | reverse complement strand
GACAGCTCGGTGCGGCACAGCAGCAACGCCAGCAAGGCGCCCACCCCGGCGGACGGCAAGGTGGAGATGATCGTCAGCGGGTGCACATAACTCTCATAGAGCATGCCCAGCACGATATACACCGCCAGCAAAGCGGCCAGAATCATCATCGGCATATCGTTTTGGGTGTCTTGGGCAGCCCCCGCAGTACCGGCGAAACTGGCTTGCACGGCAACCGGCAGATGCAGCGGCTGCAAGGCCTTAAGGATGGCGGCCTGGCCGACTTCCAGCGGTATATCGGTGGCCAGATTAAAGCTGAAGGTGGTGGCGGCAAACTGGCCCAGGTGGTTGACCGCCAGCGGTGCGTTGCTCGGTTCGATCCGGGCAAAGGTCGAGACCGGCACCCGCGCGCCGTCGCTGCTGATTACATAGACCTGCTCGAGAATATCCGGGCTGCTTTGGTAGGTCTGGCCGACTTCCATCACCACCCGATATTGGTTCAAGGGGTTATAAATGGTCGACACCTGCCGCTGGCCAAAGGAGTTATTCAGCAGTGCGCTGATCATCTCGATGTCGACGCCATAGCGCGCGGCCGTGGTGCGATCAATCACCAGGCGGGTTTGCAGACCTTTGTTTTGCTCATCGCCGCTGACATCGACAAGCTCCGGTAACTGGCGCATGGCCGCTTCGACTCGCGGGGTGGCGGCGCGCAGTAGCTCCAGGTCATCACTTTTCAGGCTGAACTGGTACTGGGCATTACCCTCGCGGCCGCCGATGCGCAGGTCCTGGCCGGGATTCAAATACAGGGTCGCCCCCGCTACCTTGGCCAACTCTTTTCGCAAGCGGCTGGCCACCACGGTCATGGGCTCGCGCTGGTCGATGGGTTTGAGGGTGATAAAGAACGAGCCAGTGTTGGCCCCGCCGCCGCCCGAACCGCGCCCGCCGCCGCCACTGAACCCGGCCACGTTAGCCACCGCCGGATCGGCGGCGAGTATCTGGCGAAACTGACCGAGTTTTTCTTGCAGCGCCTGAAAGGAAATACTCTGATCGGCCACCGCCTGCCCGCGCAAACGGCCGCTGTCCTGCTGGGGGAAAAGGGCTTTTGGCACTATGGCAAACAGGTAAAAGTTCAGCACTATGGTCGATAACAAAATCACCATCATCAGCCTTGAATGGTCCAACGCCCATTCAAGGCTGGCGCGGTAGTGCCGCGCCAGTTGTGCAAACAACCGGGTAAAACGCCCTGCGCGTTGCACCGCGACCGTCGCCGGCTCGACCTGCGGTACTTTGCCCCGCAGTAATTTGGCGCAGAGCATCGGCGTCAGGGTCAGTGACACCAGCAGGGAGATCAGCACCGCCGCCGACAGGGTCACGGCAAATTCGCGAAACAACCGGCCGGGAATCCCACCCATCAACAGCAACGGAATAAACACCGCCACCAGAGAAAGGCTCATCGACAACACGGTAAAGCCCACTTCACTGGCGCCTTTGAGCGCGGCCGCCAGCGGCGACTCGCCCTCCTCGATCCGCCGGGCGATGTTTTCCAGCATGACGATGGCATCGTCCACCACAAAGCCGGTGGCAATAATCAGCGCCATCAACGACAGGTTGTTCAGGCTGAAATTGCACAAGTACATGACCACGAAGGTGCCAATCAGCGAGACCGGCACCGCAACACTGGGGATCAAGGTGGCGCGGGCATTGCGCAAAAAAGCGAAGACCACCAGGATCACCAGCGCCACCGAGACCATCAGGGTGAACTCGGCCTCGTGCAGGGAGGCGCGGATATTCGGGCTGCGATCGTCCATGACTTTGAGCTTCACCGCCGGCCCGAGGGTCTCGCGCAGCGCCGGCAACAAGGCATGAATGGCATCGGTGGCGGCAATGATATTGGCCGCCGGCTGGCGGGTAATGATCAGCAGCACCGCAGGCTGGCCGCCGGAAAACCCTGCGTTACGTACGTTCTCCACCGAGTCGCTGACCTCGGCGACATCGCCCAAACGCAGCACCTGGCCGCCCTCCAGGTTGTTGTGGCGAATGATCAGCGGGATAAATTCGGCGGCGCTGCGCAGTTGGTCATTGCCGTCGATTTGCCAGTGCTGGCTGCCCTGCTCCACCGCGCCCTTGGGGCCGTCACTGTTGGCGTCGCTGATGGCTTGGCGCACGTCATCTAGGGCCAGGCCATGTTGATTGAGTGCGTCCGGATTGAGGTCGACGCGCACCGCCGGCAATGAACTGCCGCCGACGCTGACCTGGCCGACGCCTTCGGCCTGGGCGATTTTTTGCGCCAGCACGGTGGAGGCCAGGTCATACAGCTGACCGCGACTCAAAGTCTCGGAGGTCAGCGCCAGAATCATGATCGGCATGTCGGCCGGGTTGGCTTTGCGGTAGCTGGGATTACGCGGCATGCCGGTCGGCAGCAAGCTCATGGCGGTATTGATGGCGGCCTGCACCTCGCGGGCGGCGCCGTCGATGTTGCGTTCCAGATCAAACTGCAGCACCACCTGGGTGTTGCCCAGGGTGCTGGCCGAGGTCATCTCGACTATGCCGGAGATCTTTCCCAGCGCCCGTTCCAAAGGCGTGGCCACGGAACTGGCCATGGTCTCCGGGCTGGCGCCGGGCATGGCGGCGTTGACCACTATGTAGGGAAAGTCGACCTGCGGCAGCGGCGCCACCGGCAGTAAGCTAAACGACAACCCACCCGCCAGCAGCAACGCCACGGTCAGCAGCAAGGTGGCAACCGGGCGGTGGATAAAAGGAGTGGAAAAGCTCATGCAGCAGGCTCAGACGCGGCGGCAGGCAGGCGCCAGTTATTAAAGCGTCGCGCCAAGCGGTCAAAAGCCAGGTAAATCACCGGGGTGGTAAACAGCGTCAGCAACTGACTGAGCAGCAAACCGCCGACCAAGGTGATCCCCAACGGTTGGCGCAATTCAGCGCCAGAACCAGTGGCCAGCATCAACGGCAAGGCGCCGAGCAAGGCCGCCATAGTGGTCATCAGAATCGGCCGAAAGCGCAGCAAGCAGGCCTGGTAAATCGCCTCCTGCTGGCTTTTGCCGGCGTTGCGTTCGGCCTCCAGGGCGAAGTCGATGATCAAGATGGCGTTTTTCTTGACGATGCCGATCAGCAAGATGATGCCGATAATCGCCACCATGCCCAGCTCCTCGCCGGCCAGCATTAACGCCAACAGCGCACCAACCCCGGCCGACGGCAAGGTGGAGAGAATGGTGATGGGGTGAATAAAGCTCTCGTAGAGAATCCCCAGCACTATGTACATGGTCACAATCGCCGCCAAAATCAGCAGCAAGGTGTTGCCCAATGAGGCTTCAAACGCCAGGGCGGCGCCGCGAAAACGGCTGTTGGTGCTCGGCGGCAAGTTCAGCTCGGCCTGCACCCCACGAATCGCCGCAACGGCCGCGCCCAGTGAGGTGTCCGGCGCCAGGTTGAACGACAAGGTGGCGGCCGGGAACTGGTCGCTGTGATTGATCGCCAGCAGGGTCGAACGCTGCTCGACCTTGGCCAAACTGGACAGCCGCACCTGGGTGCCATCGCTGCTCGGCACATAGAGTTGCTCCAGCGCCTGCGGCCCTAGCTGGAACGGCGCGGCCACTTCCAGCACCACCCGGTATTGGCTCGACTGGGTAAAAATGGTCGAAATCAGCCGCTGGCCAAAGGCGTTGTACAGCGCGTTATCGATCGAGGCCAGGCTCACCCCCAGGCGCGCGGCCTGGTCGCGGTCGATCTGCAAATAGGCTTGCAGGCCCTGGTCTTGCAGGTCGCTGGCAACATCGGCCAGCTCCGGCAATTGCTGTAAACGCTCCACCAGTTTTGGTACCCAGTAGCGCAGGTTTTCTTGGTTAGGGTCTTCCAGGCTGAACTGGTATTGGGTGCGCGTAATGCGGTCTTCGATGCTCAAATCCTGCACCGGCTGCAAGTACAGCTTGGTCCCCGGCAGCTGCGCCAGTTGCGGCTGCAAGCGACGGATCACCTGTTGCACACTGACATCACGCTCAGCAAAGGGCTTGAGGTTGATCAGCAAACGGCCGGTATTCAAGGTGGCGTTGCTGCCGTCCACACCGATATAGGACGACAAACTGGCCACCGCCGGATCGCGCAAAATCAGTTCGGCCAGTTGCTGCTGGCGCACCGCCATGGCCTGAAACGACACCGACTGCGGCCCTTCGCTGATGCCCTGAATCACCCCGGTGTCTTGCTCGGGGAAAAACCCTTTTGGGCTGAGCATATAGAGCAACACGGTCAAGCCCAGGGTCGCGACGGCGACCAACAAGGTCAGGGTTTGATGGCGCAGCACCACCTGCAAGGCACGGGCGTAGTGCTCAATCATCCGCTCGATAAACTGCCCACTGGCCTGTGCAAATCGTCCTTGTTCGGCCTCGGGTTTGTGCCGTAGCAACTTGGCGCAGAGCATTGGCGTCAGGGTTAAGGAAACCACCGCCGAGATCAGAATCGCCACCGCCAGAGTGATGGCAAATTCGCGAAACAGCCGCCCCGCCACATCGCTCATGAACAGCAGCGGAATCAACACCGCTATCAGCGACAGGGTCAGGGAAATGATGGTGAAGCCGATCTGCCGCGAGCCTTTTAGCGCGGCGGTCAACGGTGGATCGCCGGCTTCTATGTGACGAGTGATGTTCTCCAGCATGACGATGGCGTCATCGACCACAAAGCCGGTGGCGATGGTCAGGGCCATCAGCGTCAGGTTATTGATAGAAAACCCGGCCAGGTACATCACCCCGAAGGTGCCGATCAGCGACAGCGGCACCGCTAAGCTGGGGATCAAGGTGGCCGAGGCATTGCGCAAAAACAGGAAGCAAACCATCACCACCAGGGCAATCGACAGCATCAACTCGAATTTCACGCTGGCAATCGCCGCGCTGATGCTGGTGGTGCGGTCGGTCAGCACCTGCACCTCTACCGTGCTCGGCAGGCTTGCCTGCAACTGCGGTAACAGCTCATTGATGCGCTCGACCACGGCCAGCACATTGGCGCCGGGCTGGCGTTGGATATTCACAATCACCGCCGGGGTCAGGTTGGCCCAGGCGGCCAGACGCAGGTTTTCGGCGTCGTTGTCGACCGTGGCGACATCCTGCAGGCGCACTGGCGCGGCATTTTTGTAGGCGATTACCAGCTGGCGATAGTCTTCGGGTTTTTCCAGCTGGTCATTGGCATCCAGGCTGGAGGCGCGATTGGGGCCGTCGAAGCTGCCCTTGGGGCCATTCAGGTTGTTGCGGGTGACGGCGCTGCGCAGGTCTTCCAGGCTCAGGCCATAAGACGCCAAGGCATTAGGATTAGCGCGGATACGCACCGCCGGGCGCTGACCGCCGCCAATGCTGACCAGGCCGACGCCGGATATTTGCGAGATCTTCTGCGCCAGGCGGGTGTCGACCAAATCTTGAATCTGCGCCAGCGGCAGGCTGTCGGAGACTATCGCCAGGCTCATGATTGGCGCATCGGCCGGGTTGACCTTGCTGAACACCGGCGGAGTCGGCAGGTCTTTCGGTAGCAGGCTGGCAGCCACGTTAATCGCCGCCTGCACGTCTTGCTCGGCCACATCCAGATTGGTCGCCAGGCTAAAACGCAGGGTCAGCAGCGAAGCGCCACCGGAACTGCTGGAGCTCATTTCAGTCAGCCCGGCGATCTGCCCGAACTGGCTTTCCAGCGGCGCCGTCACAGATGAAGTAATGATTTCCGGGCTGGCGCCGGGATACAGGGTAACCACCTGAATGGTTGGGTAGTCGACCTCGGGCAAGGCCGCCACCGGCAAAATCCGATAGGCGATCAAGCCTGCCAGCAGAATGGCCACCATCAATAAGGTGGTGGCCACCGGCCGTAAAATAAACAGCCGTGACGGGTTCATACGCCGGGGCCGTTTTTAGCTGCAGTGGGAACAGCCGGAGCCGTTGGGAGTGGGGATTCGGCAACCTTGACCTGCATATCTTCGCGCAAGCGGTCGACGCCTTCGGTTACCACCCGCTCGCCAAAGCTCAGGCCGCTGAGTACTTGCAGCTGTTCACCGGTGGTGGCACCGACGCTGATATTGCGCAGGTGCACCTTGTCGCTGTCATCCAACACATAGACGAAACTGCCCTGGGTGCCGCGCTGCACCGCATTTGCCGGTATCACCAGAGCATCGGTCAGGGTTTGCGCCAGCAAGCGCACATTGACGAACTGATTGGGAAACAGCGCTTTATCGTTGTTATCGAAACGCGCTTTGAGCTTCAGGGTGCCGGTGGTGATGTCGATCTGATTGTCGAGAGTAGCCAGCACGCCATCGGCCAATTGCAGGCTTTGGTTGCGATCCAGGGCCACCACGGGCAAGGGTTTGCCAGTGGCCATTTGCTGGAGAATCAACGGTAACTGCTGCTCGGGCAGGCTAAACACCACGGCTATGGGTTTGACCTGGGTAATCACCACTATGCCGGTGGTATCGCCGGTGCTGATCAGATTGCCGACATCGACTTTACGCAAGCCCAAGCGGCCGCTGATCGGTGCGCGCACCTCGGTGAACTGCAGGTTGAGTTTGGCCTGATTGACTGCCGCCTGATTGGCCTTGAGGGTGCCCTGGTATTGATTGACCAGCGCCAATTGGGTGTCGAGGGTCTGTTTGGCGATGGAGTCCTGGGCAAACAGACCGCGGTAACGCTCAAGATCTATCTGGGCGTTTTGCAGCTGCGCCTGATCGCGCTGCTGGGCGCCTTCAGCCTGCTCCAGGGCAACGCGAAAGCTGCGCGGGTCGATCTGCGCCAACAGGTCGCCAGCCTTGACCTCCTGGCCCTCTTCAAACAGCACCTTGAGCAACTCGCCATCGACCCGGCTGCGCACTATCACGGTGTTATAGGCCGTTACTGTGCCTAAACCATTGAAGTACACCGGCAAGTCGGTACGTTTCACTGCAGCGGCGCTGACCAAAAAATCGCCGCCAGCAGCCGCTTTTTTGCCTTCGCGCTCAACGGCGTTGGGCTTGGCCAATTGCTGCACCAATAACACCAAGCCAACCAGCACAAAGGCGCTGATCAACCACGGCCGCAGGGTCAGAAATAGGCTGTTTTGCTTCGAGGTCGCGGACATGGCTTTCACAGTGCGGGAATGTGCGCGCAACCTTAGGCATTTAGCGTCGCTAAGCAAAGCCTCTTTACCGGCTTTTTACTTACTGGGCATTTCCAAAGGCTATGTACTGGTTATGGGCGGCTCTTCGTAGGAGCGGCCTTGGCCGCGATTGGCTCGCAGTCGCGGCACAAACCTCAAGCTTTGGCTGCGGCGCACAACGTTTCGCGGCCAAGGCCGCTCCTACAGCTAGCGCATCGCCTTGCCAAACGCCTAGCGCGTCGCCGGTAGCGGCGCAGTCGTTTATCAACGGCCAAGTCAGCTGATATAGAGCTTGCTCGAGCCCGGCAACTGCTCAACCAACTGCCAGCCAAGCAGCTGCGCCGGGGTGTAATAACCGCCTTCCACAGGATTGTTCAGTATCCATTGGGCCACATGCACGGCGCTGTGGACGGTCAATTCATAACCATTATTGGTTTCAATTCGCGCCGTTTTAACCTGCCCCTGGGCGTTGCGCACCTCGCCCCACACGGCGGTGCGCAGTGTTGCCCGTTGCTGCGCCGTGGGACCTTTAACCCAACGGCTGATGGCCCCGTTGAGCAAGCGCTGCAGCCACGGCCAGGCAAAAGCAGGGCGCAACCCATCGAAGGCGCGCAGCAGCTGAATGAGCGGCTTGGGCGTTGGCACGTAGACGCTGATGGTGGCAATGCCGGTGCTGTAGAACGCCGTCACCACATCGCCCCACGGAATGCTCATGGCCCACTTGGGACCGTAGCCAAAATCGCAAATACGTTTCAGGTAGGCATTGGGCACGCTGCGCAGCACGCCTTGCTCGCGCACTTTGCCGCCAGCGGCGAGGTTTTCCAGCAGGGTTTTACTGGTGCCCGGGCTCAGGCCGCTGGCGGTATCAAAGCCCAGACTCAATTCAATCGCATCCGGCATGGCGGCCTTCAGGGCCACGGCCAGGCAATCGGTGGGCACCACGTCAAAGCCGACGCCTGGGCAAATCACTATGCCTTCACGTTTTGCTGCCTCGTGCAGGCTGTGGGCATGTTCAAAAACGCTGTATTCGCCAGTAATGTCTAA
This sequence comes from Pseudomonadaceae bacterium, assembly GCA_019747155.1. Classification (GTDB taxonomy): domain Bacteria; phylum Pseudomonadota; class Gammaproteobacteria; order Pseudomonadales; family Pseudomonadaceae; genus Aquipseudomonas. The sequence continues at coordinate 1,669 of JAIERD010000071.1, read as the reverse complement.
ATAATGCGCCCCCGCCGCCAAGCAAGCCTGCAACATGGGCGCGGCAGTGGCAGAAAACGGCCCGGCGCAATTCAGGACCAATTGCACATCGGCCAAGGCTTTGGCGCAGGCGATTGAGTTGGACAAATCAAACTGGCGCACCGGCAAGCCGGTTTCCTCGCCCATGCGCCGAATATCGGCGCTACGCCCAGCCAGGATCGGCTGCAGGCCCAGACTCTTGGCGTGCAATGCAATCAAGCGGCCGGTGTAGCCGTTGGCGCCATAAATAAGCCAGTTTTTCATTGGAGGGTTCTCACCGAGTGTTTGATGGTTTGCACTGGCCACAGCCCAACTGCCTAGCTTAAAGCCAGACTATGTACTCGTTAAATATCGCGGGCTTTTCCCGTAGGGTGGACTGAAGCCCATCCTACGAAATAGACCCTCAACACTTAATAAACAACAACGGCCCGCCAAGGCGAGCCGTTGGACTAGCTATGCAGACTTACAGCAATACGGCGGTGGCTGCGGCGTAATCGGGTTCATTACCGATTTCGGCGACCAATTCGCTGTGCAGCACTTGGTCGTTTTCGTCCAGGACTACCACTGCACGGGCAGCAACGCCGGCCAGTGGACCGCTGGCGATGGCTACGCCGTAGTCTTGCAGGAAGGCGGCGCCACGCATGGTCGACAAATTGACCACATTGGTCAGACCTTCGGCGCCGCAAAAACGCGACTGGGCAAACGGCAGATCAGCCGAAATACACAGCACCACGGTGTTGGCCAGCTTGCTGGTTTCGGCGTTGAATTTGCGCACCGAGGTGGCGCAAGTTGGCGTATCGACGCTTGGGAAAATGTTCAGCACTTTGCGTTTGCCGGCAAACTTGCTCAGCGAAACATCGGCCAAATCGTTACCAACCAAGGTAAAGGCCGGAGCGGCTTTGCCTGTCTGAGGTAGAGCGCCGGAGACTTGAACCGGATTGCCGTGCAGGGTTACTTGAGACATGGGAGTTCCTCTTAAGGGTCAATGGGACGGCCTAGTAAAACACGCCCGAGTTAAAAATTGTCGTCGAAGTCAGGTTTGCTGTTGGGCAAAAATATTGCCTCAACAACGCCTTGGATACTGCAGATTAAGCGCTGGCTTTCGCCAACACCTGCGGGGTTGGGTGAAACAATACGTGCTCAACGATAGGCCCAACGGCCACCTCGCCAATTTTGCTGTAGCCGTGGCGCTGGTAGAACTCCAGATAACGGCTATTGCCAGTGTCGAGCACTATGCCTTGCGAATGTGGGTCTTGCGCGCACCAGTCGTGCAGCGCCGCCAGCAGTTGCTCACCCAGATGCTTGCCCTGAAACTCTGGATGCACGCCCATCAGTGGCAACAAGTGATGCGGGCCATCGGGTAAACAGGCGGCCACCGCTGCGTGATAGTCCAGATAGCGCCGCGTGCCGCGAAATCCAGCGCTCAGCAGCATGCGCAGGCGCCAGCTCCAGCTTTCGGTAATCTCCAGGCGGCGCATCGGTGGCGCCACCAGCACTATCGCCGCCAAGCGGTCGTCAATCAGCAAACCAATCGCCGGCAGCTCCTCGGCGAAGTGCCGCTGCACCAACTCGCGCACCGTGGCGCGCACCCGCTGGTCGTAGCCGGCGCGCTGGGCTTCAAATAAGTAGGCAAAGGTCGGTTCGTGGCGGT
>JAIERD010000514.1 GCA_019747155.1 Pseudomonadaceae bacterium | reverse complement strand
TCCCAGCGTTAGCCTCACTCATAAGTTGCCGCCCCAGCCACCGCTCGGTGCGGCAAAGCGCCAGACAATCGGTCGCGCTTCGCCATCGCCACGGGCGCGCCCGCTACCGAACATGCCGTCACCGTTATCGATGCCAAGCCAGGCGCCGTCGGCATCTATCCACAGCGCTTCGGCGACCCCGTATGGCAGCGCATAGCGACGTGCCTCGGTGAGCGCCTCGGCGGCGAACGACCAGCAATGCTCGACGCTGCCATCCTGCGGATTGCGCCGACAGATTTGATGAGCCAGGCGCTCGAGGGTGAAGAGTTTTTCATTGAAGAAGGCCAGGTCGGCGAAGTCCTTGGGCTGCAATTTCCCACCGATTGGCGCCGGTGCAGCAATCTCGCCATCTTCGCTGAGCAGCACGCAACTGCCCTTGCAACTCCAGTGTTCGGCTTGCTTGTGCAGCGCCAGCAAGCCGCGATTCTGCCGCTCGGCGGCCAGCCACAAACGCTTACCGGCCGGATCAATCGCCAGCCCCTCAAACAAGGCATTGAACTGCAACAACATACCGCTGGCGCGGGCCTCGCGCAGTAAATTTGGCGGCAAGGCTAACCAACTCACAGGGCCTTGCGATGGGATTTTCAGCACGGCTACATGCGCCTCGCTGGCCAGGTAACGATTGCCGGCAGCGTCGCAACTGAGGCCTTCAAAATCTAAACTACCGCCTCGAAACAAACCGCTGAGATCATTACGCACCCGCTGGCCCCAAGACAAACCACTGACCGGCACGGCTGGCGCGCTGAACACTTCGGCCTGCGCCTGCCAGACGCCTTGCTCGCTACTGAGTCGATAGAGCCGATCATCGTCGCGGTCCGACAGCGCCCAGAGCGCGCCGCCACACCAGGCCAGCCCCGACAGATTACCGGACGGCATACCCGCCACCGGCTGTTCAGCCAACAGCTTGAGCTCGCTGGTGACTGGCGCGGCTTGCGCCGTTGCGGCCAGCCAACTCAGCAATAAGCCCAGGCACAAGCCGAGGCCGAGGCCTGCTTTCACAGCAGCGCCTCGGCCAGGTTGCCCTTCGACTCCAGCCAGCTCTTGCGGTCACCGGCGCGCTTTTTGTTCAGCAGCATGTCCATGATTTCTTCGGTGGCGGCGTAGTCTTCCAGGGTCAACTGCACCAAGCGCCGGGTGTTGGGGTCCATGGTGGTCTCGCGCAACTGCGGCGGGTTCATCTCACCCAGGCCTTTAAAGCGGGTGACCTGCGGCTTGCCACGTTTCTTCTCAGCCACTAAGCGGTCAAGAATGCCATCGCGCTCGCCCTCATCCAGGGCGTAGTAAATCTCCTTACCCAAGTCGATGCGGTACAGCGGCGGCATGGCCACATAGACGTGCCCGGCATCCACCAGCGGGCGGAAGTGCCGCACGAACAAGGCGCAGAGCAGCGTGGCGATGTGCAAACCATCCGAGTCGGCGTCGGCGAGGATGCAGATCTTGCCGTAGCGCAGCTGCGTGAGGTCGGCAGCGCCCGGATCGACGCCGATGGCCACGGCGATGTTGTGCACTTCTTGGCTGGCCAGCACTTCGCCGCCGTCGACTTCCCAGGTGTTGAGAATCTTGCCGCGCAACGGCAGGATCGCCTGAAACTCTTTATCGCGCGCCTGTTTGGCCGAACCGCCGGCGGAATCGCCTTCGACCAAAAACAGCTCGGAGCGCATCGGGTCTTGCCCGGCGCAATCGGCCAGTTTGCCCGGCAAGGCCGGACCTTGGGTGATGCGTTTACGTTCGACTTTTTTCCCGGCTTTGAGGCGGCGACCAGCGTTGTTGATCGCCAGTTCGGCCAGCTGCAAACCCAGTTCCGGGTTGACGTTCAGCCACAGGCTGAAGGCATCTTTGACCACCCCGGAAACAAAGGCAGAAGCCTCGCGGGACGACAGCCGCTCCTTGGTTTGCCCGGAGAATTGCGGCTCCTGCATCTTCATCGACAAGACGAAGGCGATCCGCTCCCAGACGTCTTCCGGCGCCAGCTTGACACCGCGCGGCAGCAGGCTGCGGAACTCGCAAAATTCGCGCATGGCATCCAGTAGGCCTTGGCGCAGGCCATTCACATGGGTGCCGCCTTGGGCGGTGGGAATCAAGTTAACGTAGCTTTCTTGCACGCTCTCGCCGCCTTCCGGCAGCCACAACAACGCCCAATCGACCGCCTCTTTATTACCGGCAAACGCCCCGCAAAAGGGTTCATCTGGCAGCCGCTCGACTTCGGTGACAGCGTCCACCAGATAGGAGCGCAGTCCGTCCTCATAAAACCATTCGAGCTTCTCGCCGCTGGCTTTGTCTTCAAAGCTCACGGTCAGGCCGGGACACAGCACCGCCTTAGCTTTGAGCACATGCTTGAGGCGGCTGATGGAAAACTTGGGCGCATCGAAATACTTAACATCCGGCCAGAAATGCACGCTGGTGCCGGTGTTGCGTTTGCCGACCGAGCCGACCACCGCCAACTCGCTGGCCTTATAGCCATCGGCGAAGGTCATTAAGTACTCATTGCCGTCGCGCTTGACCCGCACCTGCACCTGGGTCGACAAGGCGTTCACCACCGAAATACCAACACCGTGCAAACCACCGGAGAACTGGTAGTTCTTATTGGAGAACTTACCGCCGGCGTGCAGTTTGGTGAGAATCAGCTCGACCCCAGACACGCCCTCTTCCGGGTGAATATCCACCGGCATGCCGCGACCGTCATCGCAGACTTCTAACGAGTTGTCCTCGTGCAAAATCACCTGCAGCGATTTTGCGTGGCCGGCCAGCGCTTCGTCGACGCTGTTGTCGATCACTTCTTGAGCCAGGTGATTGGGCCGGCTGGTGTCGGTGTACATGCCCGGGCGCTTGCGCACCGGATCAAGGCCGGAGAGGACTTCAATGGCGTCGGCGTTATAGCTCATAAGGTCTCGAGGCTCTGAAAATTTGGTCAAAGGTCGGTGAAATCAAGATCGCGCCACAGCGCTGGAGCAATCCCGGCAAAGGCAAAGAGTGCCGGCAAGCAGTCGGCAAAACCCAAAAACCCATGCTCGCCACCGGCCTGAATACGCAGACTGCAAGCCCGGTAATGGCGCTCGGCGGCGCGGTAATCGAGGGTTTCGTCGCCGGTTTGCAGCCACACCTGATAGCGCGCCGGATCGTGCGGCGCCGGCACATCCAGGCGGATCAAGGCCGCCACATGCTCAAGGGTTAACTGCCAGCATTCGCCCGTGTAGTAGTTTTGCTGCGGGCCTAGATGCGCCTCAAACAATAACTGTGGGCGCACTGCCGGGTTAATCAACAGCGCTTTGAGGCCATGTCGCTCGGCCAAGTGGGTCGCATAGTAGCCGCCCAGCGAGCTGCCGACCAGCAACGGCCGGCCAAGCTGCGCCACTGCGGCGTCCAGCTGGGCCATGGCCTGTTGCGGATGATGATGCAGGTCGGGCACCTGAAACTGCGCGGCCAGGCCCATGCGCTGCATAGCCGTCTGCAACATGAGCGCCTTGAGTGAGGCTGGCGAGCTGTTCAGCCCGTGGATATAGAGAATGCTGGTCATAGTGCAGCAGGCTAAAGCTGCAAGCTGCAAGCTGCAAGCTGCAAGCTGCAAGCGAGCGTGAGAGGTGGTGGAAGTTTTTACTTGAGGCTTAGAGCTTACAGCTTACGGCTTATTCAATAACCTTTAACGCTGTAATCGACCTCGAAGGGGATGCCGGTGACCCGTGACACGCCGGTCTCCAGCTGGCCATCGGCATGCAGACGCAGCCAACGATAGCCCGGCGCCTCTTGATCGACCTTAAATTCCTCGCTGCCCGGCGCAAATTGCACGCAGGTAGAGGGTGAGGCCAGCAGCCGTACTCCGTTACGCAGCTGGTCGAACTCCTGATGGATATGCCCCCAGAGCACCCCGCGCACCGCCGGATAGGCATCCAGCACGGCGAATAGCTCAGCCGGATTGCGCAAGCCGATCGACTCCATCCAGCGGCAACCGATCGATACTGGATGGTGATGAAAGGCCACCAGCACATGCCGTAGCCCGGCACTTTGCAGCGCCTGGGCGAGCAACTCCAGCTGGTCGGCGGCCAAGAAACCCGGCACCGCGCCGGTAATCGCCGTATCCAGCAGTACGATGCGCCAGTTGCCCAGATCAATAATCGGCTGCAGCAACTCGCTACCGGCGCAGGTGGCCTGCATCACGGCAACATCATCATGGTTACCGGGGAACCAGCGCGCCGGCGCCGGGACTTGCCCCAGCAATTGGCGGAAACGCTGATAGGACTCCGGCGAGCCATCTTGCGAGATGTCGCCACTGGCCAGCACCAGATCAACTTTCGGTTGTTCGCTGAGAACCCGCTCGATGACCCGCTGCAAGCTGTCGTGGGTATTCATGCCCAGCAGCTTATCGCCTGCGTGCGCAAACAAATGGCTGTCAGAGAGCTGCACCAGCAGTACCGAACTATCGGTGGTGCCAGCGGCAACAGCATCAGCAGAAACAGTGGGGGCGCACGGCAAGGCCGTCTCCTTGTGCGGGATCAACTGAATTATGGCGGCTCAAGCCGGCCAGGGTAAACCCACAAAGTTGATAGCTATCACAGAAACCCCGCAGCGCAAGCGCCGATCAAGCGCTTTGGTGGATTTAACCGCCGCTCAATGACTCAGCCTAGCGCTAAGACGCAATCCGTGCGGTCAAATGACCGGCTGCAATTCATGGCCGCAGGCCAGGCAATGGCCCAACCATTCGCCGAGAAACTGATTAAGTTGGGTTTTCTCGTCGGGCTGGTGCATGGCCGCGTTCGGGTAGGGGTAAGTGCTGCGAAACCGCCGAGCCTTGGCCGCACCGATCACCTCGGCCATCCGTGCATCGTGATAAACGCGCACCTCCAGTTGCGGCAGCGGCAACCAAGGCAAACTGAGCTCCTGGCGCAGACGCAGGGTGCTGGTGTAAGGGCAAGCATCGAGCACATCCAGCGTCAGCACGCCGAGCAAGCGCTCGCCCTGACTCAGCGCCACTTGCCGCTCTCCCAATTGCTCGCGCATGTCCGGCAGCAAACGCATCAGCCGGGCGTAATTGGCCGCGCAAGTTGCCTGCAGCTCGACCAAGTCGAGCCGGTAGCGCTCGCGCAGCAGGCTCATGCCCAGCGCCCGCGAACTTCGTCGCGATTCAACGCCAGCCATTGCAGGGCAATGATGCTGGCGGCGTTATTGATCCGCCCATCGCGCACCGCGGCCAGCGCTTCCTCCAGCGACCAGACCAACACGCGGATGTCCTCGCCTTCCTCCTCCAGGCCATGAATACCGCCGGCGCCGAGACTGTCGCAACGCCCGACATACAGATGCACGCGCTCATCGGAGCCGCCCGGCGAGGGATAGTACTGGGTAATCGGCCATAGCTCGCCGAGGGTCAAACCGGCCTCTTCCACAGCTTCGCGGCGCGCCACCTCATCGGGTTGTTCGTCTTTGTCGATCAGCCCCGCCACCACCTCGATCAACCAAGGGCTGGGGCTTTTATCCATGGCACCAACGCGAAACTGCTCGATCAACACCACGCGATCGAGCTGCGGATCGTAGGGCAGCACGCAGACCGCATCATGGCGCACGAACAACTCGCGGCTGATCGGCCGGCCCATGCCACCGGCAAATAAGCGATGGCTTAAGTGCAGGCGATCGAGCCGATAGAAACCCTGAAAACAGGTTTCGCGCTCAAGTATTTTTACATCTTCATCGCGATTCATCGCGCACTCCAACTAGCCAAAAACCATTTCATCCGAACAACCGGCCCGTAGTCCCGCGCCGATCATTCACGTCCATAAGCGCAGCTTACACCTTGCGGCGCAATGCACAGCCGTGGAGTTTTAACTGCCCGATAGCGCGACGCAGCCGGCACTGGCAATGCTGCAACCCGCTCACGATTGAGGATAAACCCGCACGCCTGCCGGGATATTTCCCCGCGAGGCTTTCTGACTGAACGGTCAGCCGACGTAGACGACTAACCGCCAACTATGCACAGTTATGCGGGCGCCATTGTCATTTGCGCAAAGTTGCGGCAGGGTCGCAGCACGCGTTCTTTATTTCACTGGAGTCACCCATGTCCGAGCTATTTCCCAGTATCGATCCCGATGGCCTGATCGAATACTCAGTGGTCTACACCGACCGCTCGCTGAACCATATGTCCAAGGCATTTCAGCGGGTGATGAACGATATCTCCAGCACCCTGAAACAGGTCTACAACGCCCACGCCGTGGCCATAGTGCCCGGCAGCGGCACCTTCGGCATGGAAGCCGTGGCGCGGCAATTGGCCACCCAGCAAAAATGCCTGGTGATCCGCAACGGCTGGTTCAGCTATCGCTGGACACAGATTTTGGAAATGGGCGCTATTCCAGCCTCGGTACAAGTGCTCAAAGCCCGGCCACTGGTGGCCGGCCACCAAGCCGCCCTGGCGCCGGCACCGATTGCCGAAGTGCTCGCCACCATCGCGGCGGAAAAACCGCAGGTGGTGTTCGCCCCCCATGTCGAAACCGCCTCCGGCATGCTCTTGCCTGACGACTACCTGCGGGCCGTGGCCGACGCCGTGCACGCAGTCGGCGGCTTGTTAGTACTCGACTGCATCGCCTCCGGCGCGCTGTGGGTGGACATGCAGGCCTGTGGCATCGACGTGCTGATCAGCGCCCCGCAAAAAGGCTGGAGCGCCTCACCCTGCTGCGCCCTAGTAATGATGAGCGAGCGCGCCGTTGAACGGGTAAACGCCACCCAAAGCAGCAGCTTCGCCTGCGACCTGAAAAAATGGCTGCAAATCATGCAGGCCTACGAACAAGGCGGCCACGCCTACCACGCCACTATGCCGTGCGATGCCCTAGCGCGCTTTCGCGATGTGATGCTGGAAACCCAAGCCTATGGCTTCGACAAAATCCGCGAGCAACAACTGGAGCTCGGCCAACGGGTACGCGCCCTGCTAAGCGCCAAAGGCTTCAACAACGTCGCAGCCAAAGGCTTCGAAGCCCCCGGCGTGGTGGTTTGTTACACCGAAGATGCCGGTTTCAAAAGCGGCCAAAAATTCGCCGCCCAAGGCCTACAAATCGCCGCCGGCGTACCACTGATGTGCGATGAGCCCGCCGATTTTCAAACCTTCCGCATCGGCCTGTTTGGGTTGGAGAAACTGCAAAACATCGAGCGCACCGTGAGCACGCTGGAGCAGGCGCTGGAGAAGATCGAAGGGGCCTAAACCAGCCGGTGGACAAGCTGCGCGTTGTCCACCCTACACGGGGATATGGAGATTTCGTTGGGTGGAAAACTGCGCAGCATTTTCCACCGCTGAATATCCGGGCTGTTCTTGCCGCGAATGTAGAGGAAAACGTGATACTGAACGGATTTTGACTCACTCGGTTTGCCTGTCGGAGCAATTGAAGGCAACGTAACTACCTCAAGCCGATAAGGAAATCGCCATGTCCGGAAAACCTGCTGCACGCGTGTCTGACATCAATAATTGCCCACTGCCGGGTCATGGGCCAAACCCAATCACCGCTGGCTCTCCCAACGTACTGTTCAACAACTTGCCGGTTGCTCGTATTGGCGATGCCACAGGTTGTGGCGACGTAATTAGTGTCGGGATTCCAAACATCCTGATCAACGGGAAACCCATAGCTTTTCTTGGCAGTGCTACCGCCCATGGCGGCGTGATCATTTCAGGCTCCGGTGATGTATTGGTTGGGAACCAAGGCGGTGGCGTTGCTTTCACCCCGGCATCCCTACTGGAACAGCTCAAATTGACTCCGACTTGGGTCAGTTTCGACTTGCTTAATCAAAGCGGTGCGGCCTATTCAAACGAGCCATACGTCCTAACCGCGAGCGATGGTGCAAACCATAAAGGGCAGCTGGACAACAATGGCTTTGCGCGCATCGAGGGCATCCAGCGCGGCACCTGCAAACTCCAGTTCCCCGGCCTCGGAATCACTCGCACCCTCTAGTTTCGTGAAGATCAAAAGCTTCACGCTTCATCTATCGATAAGGATATCTGCCGCAATGGACGCAACCAAAGGTCAAGCCGGAACTGGCGTGGCCATTAAAACCGGTAGCAACACCACGATAATCGTCAGATCGGCGTCGATTCAGCTATTGATAGGCGGTCCATATACCGACGTTCGAGACGAGGTGCACACCTATGGACATGCCGCCCTTCGCGTGACGACAAATGAACAAGAGCACGTTTATGACTTTGGCCGCTATGCAGGAGAGCAGGGGCCGACCGGCCAAGGAAGACTGAGAACCTGGACCGACTTTAAGCGCTACATTGCCAGCCAGAACAGTTATAAGCGTGTGACTACTGGCTTTCACTACAGCATCAGCAACCAACACGCCGAACAGATCAATAGCCATTTCAAGAGCCAAATCGCTGGCCGTAACCCTATAAAAATAATGGGGCAATACATGCTTGAACATAGGCTATCTGGTGACTACCACGCGCTGACCAATAACTGCGTAACGACCTCGATGACGGGTGCCAAATTGGCGATTCCGAGCCTGGAGCACAATGTCGCCAGCCACAACCAGGGCCGAGGCATGAGTTTCACTGAACGGACAGCTGCACGGATAGCCGGCTGGCCTGGGTATATATTCATGCCAGAGGACTTACAGGCAATGCTGGCCGGCAATACCGTGAAGCCTGCTGAAAAAGTCGAAAAATACGGCTCCGCTCAATGAAAAAAGCTTTTCTTTACTTAGCGGCAACATTGGCTGGAGCGGCTATCACGGCAGCCATCGCATATCAGGGAGCAATAGAAATGGATAAAGAATTCGCATTCCGTCTAAAAGAACCGGCGTTAATCGCCAGCCCATCAGGCCAGCAACGCTACCTTTTGCCTGCCAGCACCGTTGTCTATCATCAAGCTGGTTTCGCCGAAGGTCATAGCCTCTATGCCATCGAAGTCATGTTCGATGGGCAGCTACAACTTGAACGGCTCAAACAAGGCGAATCTGCTGAGCCTTTGTGGCTGTACAACGTAGAGACCGAGGATGTGAAAAAACTGCTCAATGAATATCCACTTAGCAAGGAAGACCTGGTCAGTATTCTCAAGGCACGCAAAATCACACGCGAAGAACTGGAGCAAATCGTCCTCGATTGGGCCGACTAGAGCAATCAACAACCATAAGCCGCAGCGTGTCCTCCAGGAATCATCAAAACACTTATCGACAAACATAAAAAAACGGGCCTCACGGCCCGTTCCTTTATCAATCCAAAACCCGCCTCAGCGGCTGATCTCAAACCTTGTGATACAGCTCGCTACCCTGGGATTTGAACTCCTCGGCCTTGGCCTGCATGCCCAGCTCTACCGCTTCCTTATCCAAGTCCAACGCGGCAATGCGTTGTTCTTCGGCGTAGACGCGCACCTCTTGGGTGATTTTCATCGAGCAGAACTTCGGCCCGCACATGGAGCAGAAGTGCGCGACCTTGCCCGAGTCTTTCGGCAGGGTTTCGTCGTGGTAACTGCGGGCGGTGTCCGGGTCTAACCCTAGGTTGAACTGGTCGTTCCAGCGGAACTCGAAACGCGCCTTGGACAGGGCATTGTCGCGAATCTGCGCACCCGGATGACCCTTGGCGAGGTCAGCCGCGTGGGCGGCGATCTTGTAAGTAATGATGCCGGTTTTGACGTCATCTTTGTTCGGCAGGCCCAAGTGTTCTTTAGGCGTGACGTAGCAGAGCATGGCGCAACCGAACCAGCCGATCATGGCCGCACCGATGCCGCTGGTGATGTGGTCGTAGCCGGG
>JAIERD010000321.1 GCA_019747155.1 Pseudomonadaceae bacterium | reverse complement strand
CACCAACTCTTGCTGATTACGCATCGGGATTTCCAGTTGCCAGGTGGTCAGTAAATTACCCTCCGGGCCTATCTGGGTTTGCGCCAGGCTCGACAGTTGATGGGTTTGTAGGCGCGATACAGCGGCGGCGGCGAGGCGTAGCAGGTTTTCCAGGTCGCCTTCGGCCTCCAGGTTTTGTAATAGTCGGGTTGGCAGCGGAAAATTACCGGCTTGCTGGCGTGAGCCGGCTTGGCCGAGATTGCCCAGTAAGTTACGCACAAACATCGGTAGCGCCTGCGCCAGGCTGCCTTGGCTGCTGCCCGCGAGCAGCGCGGCGTTGGTGGCGCCAGGCAACGCCGGCAGCAACTGGGCAACCAGGCGCAGTAGGTTGGCTTTCAGGTCCTGAGTCAGCGCCGGTAATTTACCTTCGAGCAACTTGGCCTCGAGAAATACGCCGCTGTCCTCTAACGCTTGCGCCACGCCTTTGGCACTGCTCATCTGCTGCGCGTCTGGTAGGGCGCCGAGCAGTTTGTCGATGCTGCCTCGCAGTGCTTCGGGCAGCGCGCCGCCGGGAGTGCTGGCAGTCCCCGTGGCGGTCAGGTTCTGCAGGTTTTTCAGTAGGCTCTCCAGCGAGCCTTGACGGCTTTGCTGGGTCTGCAGTTGCTGGCTCAACTCAAGCTGATCGAGTCGTCCACTCAGCGGTAAAAAACTTAAGGCTTGGGCGCCTTTCACCTGCGCGCTGAGCAGGCTGCCCACCGGCAATGCTAATGGCGTTTCAAGGCTGAGTTTAGTCCCCGCCAAGGGGCTGTTGAGCAGGTTGACTATGACCTTGTAGAGGCTTTGCGCCTTGCTGGAGAGCAGTTGCTCGCTGCTAATAACCTTGGCTTGCAGCAGGGTGCCCAGCGGTAACTGCTCAAGGTCGAGGCTCTGCAATGGGCCTTGCGGAGCCAGCAGTGCGATGCTCAGGCGAGTTTGCGACAGTGCGGTCACGGCCAGCGCGGTGCCCTGGGCCAGCGGGCGATTGCTGTTGGCTTGTAGCGTGGTTTGTTGACCGTTGGCGAGGGTTAGCTTGAGTAGCAGTTGAAAGCTTTGCGCCACTTCTTTGAGGCTGATGACTTCAGCGTTGGCGCTCTCGCCAATCGCCAGCAGCCCCTCTAAGGGCTGCAGCAGTTTGATCGCCTGCTCAGTGGCGTTTGGTCGCGGCGCAGCGCTTGTCGGTGGCAGCGGGCGAGGGCTGCTGATTTCGGCCGTCATCGGGTTACAACCTGTCGAAAATGCCTGCTTCGGAGCGCAGGGTGGGCATGTATAATGCCGCCCCGTCCGGGTTGGCTGCGATTGCTTGTAGCAGTATAGCGGCCAACCCTAGCCTCGACTTGAACGCCCCCTTCAACCTAAAAGACAGGTAGCCGTGACCAGTCCATTTATTCAAGCCGTGGCGCTCGCCTGCGAGCGGGATTGGCGGATCTTGTTTAGCCAGCTTGAGCTGAGCCTGCAGACTGGGCAAATGCTGCAGGTCAGTGGCCCCAATGGCAGCGGCAAAACCAGCTTGTTACGGTTGTTAGCCGGCTTGATGCAGCCGACTGCCGGGCAGATTCTCCTGCACGGCCAACCGCTGGCGCAACAACGGACGCAACTGGCCGCGAGCATGCTGTGGATCGGTCATGCGGCCGGCATCAAGGGCCTGCTGACGGCGGAAGAAAACCTCGCCTGGCTGTGCGCTTTGCAGCATCCCGCCGAGCGTGCGGCAATTTGGGCGGCGTTGGCGGCAGTCGGTTTGCGCGGCTTTGAAGATGTGCCTTGTCATACCCTTTCAGCCGGTCAGCAGCGGCGCGTGGCGTTAGCGCGCTTGTATCTGAATGCGCCGCCGTTGTGGATTCTTGATGAGCCCTTTACTGCCCTGGACAAGCAGGCGGTCGCTCAGTTGGAGCAGCATTTGGCCAGCCATTGCGAGCAGGGCGGTATCGTTATTCTCACCACCCACCACAACCTCGGGGTTAAGCCGTCTGGCTACGTCGAGCTACTGCTGGGGGCCGCATGAGTAACGTGTTTAGCTTATTGCTGGCCCGTGAGGCCCGGCTGTTGTTTCGTCGTCCGGCAGAGCTGGCCAACCCATTGGTGTTTTTTGCCATCGTGATTGCGCTATTCCCGCTGGCGGTTGGGCCGGAAAGTCAGCTGCTGCAAACCCTCTCGCCAGGCTTACTTTGGGTGGCCGCCTTGCTGGCAGTACTGTTGTCGCTTGATGGTTTGTTTCGCAGTGATTTCGAGGATGGCTCGCTGGAGCAGTGGGTCGTTTCGCCGCACCCTTTAGCGCTTCTAGTGTTGGCCAAGGTGCTGGCACACTGGTTGTTTTCCGGTTTGGCCTTGGTGTTGTTGTCACCCTTACTGGCATTGATGCTCGGCCTGCCGGGGCGCTGCGTGCCCACCTTGCTGCTGTCGTTACTGCTGGGCACGCCGGTGCTGAGTTTGCTCGGCGCGGTCGGTGCCGCTTTAACCGTAGGTTTAAAGCGCGGTGGTTTGTTATTGGCGTTGTTGATTTTGCCGCTGTATATCCCGGTACTGATTCTTGGCAGCGGCGTGCTGCAGGCGGCGCTGCAAGGCCTGCCCACCGGCGGCTATTTATTATGGATGGCCAGCCTGACGATGCTGACGATAACCCTGAGCCCTTTTGCCATTGCTGCTGGCTTGACCATCAGCGTGGCTGAATAGCAAATATGAAAAAGATGGAAAAATCGTTGAAAAACGTCGCGAGCGCAGCTGGGCGCGCCGTCCGCTCCTGCGGTCTGGCTGCATTCCCCACATCCATGTGGGTCACAAGTACAAACGCAGTAGCAGCAAGCGCAGTAGTTTTGAGGCGGATTTTATGAATTGGACGTGGTTTCACAAGCTCGGCTCGCCCAAATGGTTTTACCAAACCAGCGGCCGTTGGTTGCCGTGGCTGGCGTTGGCCGCCTCCCTGTTGATCGGTGTCGGCTTGGTTTGGGGCTTGGTCTTTGCGCCGGCCGATTACCAGCAGGGCAACAGTTTCCGCATCATCTACATACATGTGCCGGCCGCCATGTTGGCGCAGTCGTGTTACATCATGTTGGCGGTGGCCGGCGTGGTGGGGTTGGTGTGGAAGATGAAGTTGGCCGATGTCGCCTTGCAATGCGCCGCACCGATTGGCGCCTGGATGACGGTGATCGCCTTGGTCACTGGCGCCATCTGGGGCAAGCCGACCTGGGGCGCTTGGTGGGTGTGGGATGCGCGACTGACGTCGATGCTGATTTTGTTGTTTTTGTATTTTGGCGTGATCGCGCTCGGCCAGGCGATCAGCAATCGCGACAGTTCTGCCAAGGCCTGTGCGGTGCTGGCGATTGTCGGGGTAATCAATATCCCGATCATTAAATACTCGGTGGACTGGTGGAACTCGTTGCACCAGGGTGCCACCTTCAAACTGACGGAAAAACCGGCGATGCCGGCAGAAATGTGGCTGCCGCTGCTGATCATGGTGCTGGGTTTCTACTGTTTCTTCGGCTGCGTGCTGCTCATGCGCATGCGCCTTGAGGTGCTTAAACGCGAGGCCCGCAGCAGTTGGGTCAAAGCGGAAATCAAAGCAGTGGCGGAGCAGTTGTCATGAATTTCGCATCCTTCGCCGAATTTGTCGCCATGGGCAATCACGGCGTTTACGTCTGGTCGGCCTACGGCATTAGCCTGCTGGTGTTGGCGTTTAATGTGGGCGTGCCGCTGCTGGCTAAACGTCGTTATTTGCAAGAACAGGCGCGCCGTTTGCGCCGTGAGGAGTTGAAGTGAATCCGCTGCGCAAGAAACGTCTGTTGATTATTCTGGCCATTCTCGCTGGTGTGGCTATTGCGGTTGGCTTGGCCCTGAGCGCCCTGCAGCAGAACATCAATCTGTTCTACACGCCGACCCAGATCGCCAATGGCGAGGCCCCGGCAGAGACCCGGATTCGCGCCGGTGGGATGGTCGAGAAGGGCTCGCTTAAGCGCTCCGGCGACTCGCTGGACGTTGAGTTTGTGGTCAGCGATTTTGTCAAAAACGTCACCATTCGCTATCGCGGCATCCTGCCGGACTTGTTCCGTGAAGGGCAGGGCATAGTCGCTCTCGGCAAGCTCAACAGCGACGGCGTATTAATCGCCGATGAAGTGCTGGCCAAGCACGACGAAAAATACATGCCGCCTGAGGTGACCAAAGCCTTAACCGACAGCGGTCAGTTAAAACCGATGAATAGCGAAGGCGCCAAGCCATGAACATTGCGCTGATTATTCCGGAACTGGGTCACCTGGCCCTAGCCCTGGCCCTGTGTCTGGCACTGGTACAGGCCAGCCTGCCGCTGATTGGCGCCTGGCGCGGTGATCGGCTGTGGATGAGCCTGGCGGTGCCGGCGGCCCGTGGCCAGTTTGGCTTTCTGCTGCTGTCCTTTGCCGCGCTGACCTACGCCTTCGTCACCGATGATTTTTCGGTCGCCTATGTGGCCAGCAACTCCAACAGCGCCTTGCCCTGGTACTTCAAGTTCAGCGCTGTTTGGGGAGCCCACGAAGGCTCGCTGCTGCTCTGGGTGTTGATCCTGGGTGGCTGGACTTGCGCGGTGTCGATCTTCTCGCGGCAGTTGCCCGAGGTGATGCTGGCCCGCGTGTTGGCCGTGATGGGCATGATCAGCATTGGTTTCTTGTTGTTCCTGCTGCTGACCTCCAATCCCTTCATCCGGCTGTTGCCGAATATGCCCGCCGATGGCCGCGACCTGAATCCGCTGTTGCAAGACATCGGCCTGATCGTCCATCCGCCGATGCTCTATATGGGCTATGTCGGCTTCTCGGTGGCCTTTGCCTTCGCCATTGCCGCCTTGCTTGGCGGTCGTTTGGACGCCGCTTGGGCGCGCTGGTCGCGACCTTGGACCTTGGTCGCCTGGGCCTTTCTCGGCATCGGTATCGCCTTGGGCTCCTGGTGGGCCTACTACGAACTTGGCTGGGGCGGTTGGTGGTTCTGGGACCCGGTGGAAAACGCCTCCTTTATGCCGTGGCTGGTCGGCACCGCGCTGATTCATTCGCTGGCAGTCACCGAGAAGCGCGGAGTGTTCAAAAGCTGGACAGTGTTGCTGGCGATTGCCGCGTTTTCCTTAAGCCTGCTCGGCACCTTCCTGGTTCGCTCCGGGGTGCTGACCTCGGTACACGCCTTTGCTACCGATCCTGAGCGTGGGATTTTCGTCCTGGCGTTCTTGCTGATCGTGGTGGGCGGCTCGCTGACCTTGTTCGCCTTCCGCGCCCCGGTGGTCAAAAGCCAGGTGGGCTTTGCGCTGTTGTCGCGCGAGACCCTGCTGCTGGCTAATAATCTGGTGCTGATAGTCGCCGCCTCGATGATCTTGCTCGGCACTCTCTATCCCTTGCTGCTGGACGCGCTGACCGGGGCCAAGATGTCGGTCGGCCCGCCGTACTTCAACGCCATGTTCTTGCCGTTGATGGCGGTGCTGATGGCGGTGATGGCCATCGGCATGCTGGTACGCTGGAAGAGTACTCCGGGGCAATGGCTGCTGAGCATGCTGGCGCCGGTCTTGCTTGGCAGCGCCGCGCTGGGTGTGCTGGGCTCCTTGGTGCTGGGCGATTTCCATTGGGCGGTATTGGCCGTTTGCATGTTGGCGGCCTGGGTGGTGTTGGCTGGGTTGCGCGATCTGCGCGACAAAACCCGCAACAAGGGTTTGCTCAAAGGCAGCCTCGGTTTACCCGGTAGTTATTGGGGTATGCAACTGGCGCATTTAGGCATTGCCGTGTGCGCCTTGGGCATCGTGCTGTCGAGCCAAAACAACAGCGAACGGGATTTGCGCATGGCGCCGGGCGAGGCGGTTGAAGTGGGCGGTTATCGCTTTGTCTTCGAAGGTGCTGAGCACCATCAGGGGCCGAATTTCACCTCTGATAAGGCCAGCATCCGGGTGTTTGTCGGCGACCAGCAAGTGACCCTGCTGCATCCCGAGAAGCGCCTGTACACCGTGCAAGGCTCGATGATGACCGAGGCCGCTATCGACGCAGGCCTTAGCCGTGACCTCTACGTGGCTCTCGGTGAGCCGCTGGAAAACGGCGCTTGGGCGGTGCGAGTGCATGTGAAACCCTACATCCGCTGGATCTGGCTGGGCGCATTGATGACCGGTCTCGGCGGTTTATTGGCGGCCTGTGATCGGCGCTACCGGCTCAAAGTTAAGAGTCGGGTGCGCGACGCCTTGGGCCTGGCCGGAGCATCAGCATGAAGCGGGCGTTGTTATTGCTGCCACTGGTGGTGTTTTTGGCGGTGGCGGTGTTCTTGTACCGTGGCCTCTACCTTGACCCGGCCGAGTTGCCTTCGGCCTTGATCGACAAGCCATTCCCGGCCTTCAGCTTGCCGGCCGTCAGTGGCGGCCAGGTGATCACCGAGGCCGACCTCAAGGGCCAGCCGGCCTTGGTTAACGTTTGGGCGACCTGGTGCCCGTCGTGCCGGGTCGAGCATCCTTTTCTCACCGAGTTACGTGCCCAAGGTGTGCGCATCCTCGGGGTCAATTACAAGGATGACAACTTAGCCGCGCAAAAATGGCTGGTGGATCTGCACGATCCCTATCAGCTCAATATCAATGATGAAAAGGGCGGCCTCGGCTTGGATTTGGGCGTGTATGGCGCGCCCGAAACCTTCTTAGTCGATAAGGACGGCATCATTCGCCACAAGTACGTCGGCGTGATCGATGCGCAAGTCTGGCGCGAGCAGTTGGCCGGTCTGTACCAAGGCCTGGTTGACGAGGCGCGGCCATGAAGCGGCTGATCATCGCCGTGTTCGGCGCGCTGTTGCTGAGCGGCTTGGCCAGCGCTGCCATTGATACTTATGAGTTCGCCGATCAAGCCAAGCGCGAGCGTTTCAGCACGCTGACCAAGGAGCTGCGCTGCCCCAAGTGTCAGAACCAGGACATCGCCGACTCCAATGCCCCAATTGCCACCGACTTGCGCCGCGAAATCTATCGCATGCTGCAAGAGGACCAGAGCGATGAGCAAATCGTCGAATATCTGGTCAGCCGCTACGGCGACTTCGTGCGCTACAAGCCGCCGGTGAATGCCCGCACGCTGATCCTCTGGTATGGCCCAGCGCTGGCGTTGGGCGGTGGTGCGCTGCTGTTGCTGCTGATGATTATCCGTCGCCGCCGTGCCGGTGCGGCCAGTACCGAACTGTGCACCGAGGAGCGCGAGCGCCTCGCTAAGTTGCTCAACACCAATCAGTTGGATAAATAAGCCTCATGATGGATTTCTGGATCGTTGCCAGTCTGCTGTTGCTGGCCGCCCTTGCCGTGCTGCTGCTACCGCTGTTGCGTGGTCGTAAAGCGCAAACCGAAGAAGACCGCACTGCTCTTAACGTCGCGCTCTACCAAGAGCGGCTGGTCGAGCTGCAAACGCAGCAGGCGGCAGGTGTGCTGAGTGCCGTGCAGCTGGCCCAGGGCCAAGCCGAAGCCGCCCGTGAACTGCTGGCCGATACCGACGGCTGCGAGACCGAGCGGCGTACACCACTGGCCAAGTGGTTGCCATTAGCGGCCGCAGTCATGGTGCCGCTGCTGGGCTTAGGCCTGTACCTGCACTGGGGCGCCAGTGACAAAGTAGAGCTGACCCGGCAATTTGCCCAAGCGCCGCGCTCGGTTGAAGAAATGACCGCACGCCTTGAGCAAGCCGTAAAGCTGCAGCCTGACTCTGCCGAGGCCTGGTATTTCCTCGGCCGAACCTACATGGCGCAAACCCGCCCTACGGATGCCGCCACGGCGTTTGAAAAGGCCGTGAACTTGGCCGGCCGCCAGCCCGAATTACTCGGCCAGTGGGCCCAAGCGCTGTACTTTGTTGCCGATAAAAAGTGGTCGGCGCAGTTACAAGCGTTGACCGACGAAGCCCTCAAGGCTGATCCGCAAGAAGCCACCAGCCTCGGCCTGCTTGGCATCGCCTCTTTCGAGGCCGGACGCTTTAACGATGCGGTGGTTTTTTGGCGGCGCTTGGTGGCGGCATTGCCGGCCGATGATCCTTCCCGCGCCCCGCTGGAAGGCGGCATAGCGCGCGCCTTGGAGCAGATGACTGCGGCGGGCGAGAGCCTACCTGCAGAGCCGGTAGCTGCTGCGGCCACAGGCGCAACACTCAAGGTGCGGGTGAGCTTGGCGGATGAACTCAAAGGCAAGGTGCTGCCCGGCGACAGCGTGTTTATCTTCGCCAAGGCCAGCGAAGGGCCGCCCATGCCCTTGGCGGTTAAACGCCTGACCGTGGCCGATTTGCCCGCCGAAGTCAGCCTGTCGGACAACGACGCGATGATGCCGCAGTTGAAACTGTCCAACTTCCCGCAGGTGCAGCTACAGGCGCGCATCTCCCGCGCCGGTAATGCCAAAGCTGGTGAGTGGATGGTCCGCAGCCAGCCACTGTCCAGCAGCAGCAGCGAGTTGCAGCAACTGGTCATCAGCAGTGCCGATCAATGAGCCGTGAATTAATGCACAACTGCCGCGTCCTGTTGCTCGCGAGCCTGATGCTCGGGCTGGCTGCGTGCAGCTTGCAGCCGAGCCAATCGAGCCACCCGACGCCGCAAGTCAGTGGAAAACCCCACCCGCACTTCGCGCCGCCCCCACAAGGGCAAAGCCACTGGGACCCGCAACTGGGCGTTCATGTAATAGATATCGCGCCGGCCCTGTACTACCGCGAACGCACCTATTACCACTGGAATAACGGCTGGAGCTGGGCCGTACAACCCAACGGCCCCTGGCAGGCCTGCCCGAGCAGCGCCGTGCCGCAGGGTTTGAGCCGACACTACGACTAATAAATAGGGCGACTAATAAGTCGCCCTATTTATTTCAGGGCGCATAGTACTTTCGTGTGCATAACGTTTAGGTACGCGGTCCCAGAGAGCGAAGCGAACGATTTGAACCGTTTGTTAGGTGCTTTGTACTCGATCTTCGAAGTGGTGCCATATACGAAGAATAACGACAACTTCGGGGTGACTCGTATACCGAATTACATATTTTCCAAAGATGGCGTCACGAATGGCGTTTGGATCTGGAGCTAATTCAACTGCGCGACCCATGGTTGGGAATAGACGAAGATTTTCGATGCGCGCAATGAACTCTGAGGCTGTACGTGCAGCAGCAGAAGGGTTTTTTTCAGCAATGAATGCTCGTAGGCGAACCAAATCTGCCACGGCTTCTTCTGAGTAGGCCAGCTTCATTGCCCAACCTTTGGTGGCGGACTTTCATTGGTGCTCCCCCAGCTTTGGAGCCACGTATTCACGGCGTCACCGGACACGATCTTGCCTTGTGCGACTGACTCGATAGCTTGCAGCGTTTCTTGCCATCGGCTCTGATCTAGCTCCTTTCGTTCAAAAAACTCTCTAAGTGCCTGATTAATAAGCCAACTTTTGCTTCTGTGAAGTTTTTCGGCCATGGCTCCAAGGTTTTCTTCTAGCTCAGGCTGTAGCCGAACGGTTGTTACGCTCATTTGGGTACCCTCCATACAATAGAATTCAATGTATTACATGGTATTCGAAGGGGCAAGCGGGCGTTGACGGATGGTGGGCCAAAGCACCTAACGTTTGGTTAAGGGGCTTGCTTTAGCAAGTCCCAGAGAGCGCAGCGAACGATTTGAACCACTAGTTAGGCATTTCTGATCGTGCGCTATTCTGTGTGTTTGCAAAACCTTGTGCCTCAAGCGAACGCAGAACGCTGTCAATCAGCGCCCAATAGTTTCCAGGTAACAGCGTCCAAAACTTTCCAGTTGGCTACGCGGTTTTCATCTGTTT
>JAIERD010000031.1 GCA_019747155.1 Pseudomonadaceae bacterium | reverse complement strand
GTATTTCTCCAGCAGGGCGATTTGCCCCGGATGGCCGGCCAGCGCCAGTTGCGTCTGGGTTTCAATGGCGTTGGAGACCCGCAGCATCGACAGCGGCACCCGCGCCTGAGTCAGGTTGCGCACGGCCAACAAGGCCTGCGGCCAAGACGGCAAAAACACCGCATAGAAGCGCTCCTGCTCGGCCAGGCGAGTGACGCGCACTTTAACTTCGGAAACAATCCCAAAGCGCCCTTCCGAGCCCATCACCAGCTCGCGCAAATCCGGACCTGCGGCAGAGGCCGGGAAGGTTGGAATTTCCAGGGTGCCGGCAAAAGTCTCTAGCTTGCCGCCGGCGAACACTTGCTCGATACGGCCGTAACGCAGCGACTGCTGGCCACTGGAACGAGTCACCACCCAGCCGCCGAGGGTCGACAGTTCCCAAGACTGCGGGAAATGCCCGAGAGTGTAGCCACGAGCGCGCAATTGACTCTCCACTTGCGGGCCGTTAGCGCCGGGGCCGAAGGTGGCGATCTGGCTCTGCTCATCCAGCTCCAGCAAGCGGCTCATGCGCTCCAACGACAGGCACAACACTGGTTTGTCGCCAGCTTGTGGATTGATATGGCCGGCCACCGAAGTGCCGCCGCCGTAGGGAATCAGCAACACGTCGTGACTGACGGCCCACGCCATTAACTGGCGAATTTGCGCGGCAGTTTCCGGATAGGCGACACCATCGGGGAACACGCCAAAGTCGCCGGAGCGCATCGCTAGCCAGTCCGGCAGGCTCTGGCCACGGGCATGCCGCACGCGGTCTTCGGCGGTGGTGACCACCAGTTCATGGGTAGGCAAACGCGAGGCAGGCACCTTGGCCAACACCTCGGCCAAACTGGCATCCGGCAACACCTGACCGGCGCCGATCAAATCAGTCAGAAACGCCGCGCCGTGCGCTGGTAACTCCACCACCGTCGCCTCATCACCCCAACCGTTCCAACGCCGCATGCCGCTCTCCTCGTTTGATTATCTGTGGGGCGACCGAATGCCAGTTTCGAACCTGCCCCTAGGCTGCCTATACTAGCGGGCTGCCGTGCGCCGTCACTGTCCAAAGGTGCCAGGCCCAGTTGCCAATCAAGCCAAGCCACCCAAATAAGAACTACAAGATGCCTAGCCTTGGTTACACCTCAGTTCCCGCACTGCTCAAATACCTGCGCTACGCCGAACACCTAGGCCTTGATATCGAGCAGGCGCTGACGGCGGCGCAAATCGCCCCCGAGCAATTGCGCGACAACAGCCAACGGATGCCCAGCGAGGCCCACGAACAACTGTTGGCGCACCTGATCGAGGTCAGCCATGACCCACTGTTTGGCCTGCATGCCGCACGCTTCGTGCAGCCCGGTTCCTGGAGTGTGCTCGGTTATATCACCATGAACTGCGCGACCCTGGGCGAGGCCATGAGCCGGGTCATGCCGTTTGAAAAACTGGTCGGCGACATGGGCGTCAGTCGCATCCAAGCCGCTGACGATCACGTGCAAATGATCTGGAGCTGCCGCCACCAGAGCCCCGAGATTCGCCGGCACATGGTCGAGAACGTGTTGGCTTCCTGGCTGCTGTACGCCCGCTGGATTGCCGACATGGACCGCTCGCCACGGGAAGTCTGGTTCGAACACCCACAGCCGGCGGACACCGAGTTAAGCGACTATGAGGCCGTGTTCGGTTGCCCAATTAAATTCGAACAGAGCTGCAACGCCTTGCTGGTGCCGCTGGAGTATTTGGGCGTGTCACTGCGCCAGGCCGACGCCAATTTGCTGCGCACTCTGGAAGAACACGCGCTAACCCTGATGGCCGGACTGGATGGTGACGAGCCGCTGCCGCTACGGGTCAAGAACGCCCTGCGCCTGCTACTTAAAGATGGTTTACCGCGCAAGGAACGGGTGGCAGAGAAATTCAACATGACCGTGCGCACCCTGCAGCGCCACCTGCAGCAAGCCGGCAGCAGCTACCAGGAAATCCTCGACCAACTGCGCCAGGAGCTGGCCGAGCACTACCTGCTGCGCAGCGATCTGGCGATCCAGGACATCGCCCATTACCTGGGCTTCACCGAATCGCGCTCCTTCCACCGCAGTTTCAAGGGCTGGACCGGCATAACGCCGGGCGAGTTTCGTGAACGGCAGCGTCTAACAGACCATTGAAAAGCTACTGCGCTGCAGGCCGACTCCGTAGGGTGGGCTTCAGCCCACCGCTTCTGAAATCCGCAATATTGGTGGGCTAAAGTCCACCCTACGCAAAGCCCATTGCCAACAATTCTGCCTCCCGCTCACGCTCAGCCCAGCAGCTCACTAAAGGCAATAAAACGCACCAGCTCGCCCTCCGCCAGCGTGCTGTTCTCCAGCACTTCCACTAGGCCATCGGCCCAAGCGGCGCTGCGCAGTACGCCGGAGCTTTGGTTGGGGTAGAGCACGGCGCAGCCCAGTTCCATACGAGCGCGCAGGTATTCGCGGCGCTTGCCTGCTTTGCTCCAGGCAAAACCAGCCGGTACCGCAAAGCCCAAGGGCTCGACATCCACCACACCCAAGCGGCGCAGCAGATAAGGCCGGGCCAGCAGGCCGAAGGTCACCAGGGTCGAAGCCGGATTACCCGGCAAGCCGAGCACCGGCACGCCGCGAAAATGCCCGCAGGTCAGCGGTTTACCCGGTTTGATCGCCAGTTTCCAGAGGGTTAACTCGCCCTCTTCGCGCAGCACCGCGCCGAGAAAGTCCGCCTCACCGACGGAGACGCCACCGGTGGACAGAATCAAATCGACGTCGGTCAGGGCGGCCAAGGCGGCGCGGGTTTTATCTAGGTCATCGGGCAGGATGCCGGCATCGACCACAGCGCAACCGAGGCGTTGCAGCCAGCCGATCAGCAGCTGGCGATTACTGTTGTAGATTTGCCCGGCGCCGAGCGGCTGGCCCGGCTCGATCAGCTCATCGCCGGTGGATAACACCGCCACTCGTGGACGCCGGCGCACGCTCAGTTGGGCGATGCCGAGCGAGGCAACCAGGCCTTGCTCGATCGGCCCCAGACGCGTGCCGGCCTCCAGCACCAGCTCGCCAATCCGGGTTTCCTGGCCTTGCGGGCGGACGTTCTGCCGCAGCTTGATGGCTTGAGTGAAACGCACCCGGCCATCGGCCAAGACTTCGGCGTTTTCCTGCATCTCGACGCAATCGGCACCGGCCGGCAGCGGCGCGCCGGTAAAAATTCGCGCACAGGTGCCCGGCAGCAACGCATCAGGTGCCATACCGGCGAGAATCCGCTGGCTAACCACTAACGGCTCACCCTGCCAGTCGGCTAGGCGCAGCGCGTAACCGTCCATGGCGCTGTTGTCCCAAGGCGGCAAGTCGAGACCGGCGACCAGCGCTTCAGCCAACACCCGGCCATCGGCGGCGGCCAAGGCGACGACCTCAACCTCGGCAATAGACGCCGCCTCGGCCAGTTCCAGCAGCCGCTGCAACGCGGCCTCGACCGGCAGCAACGAAGGTTCTGCGCAGCAATCGCTCATGCTCAGCCCCGGCTCGGGCAGGCCACTGCGGCCTTGAGGTGCGGCACGAAGTTGCAAGGTCGGTGGCTGGCGTCCAGTTGTTCGGCGAGGATGCCATCCCAACCAGTGCGACAGGCATTGGTCGAGCCCGGCAAGCAGCACACCAGGGTGCCATTCGCCAAACCCGCCAAGGCCCGCGACTGGATGGTCGAGGTGCCGATATCCACGTGCGAGATTTGCCGGAACAACTCGCCAAAACCTTCCACCTGTTTATCCAACAAACAGCTGACGGCTTCGGGGGTGCTGTCGCGACCGGTAAAGCCGGTGCCGCCGGTAATCAACACCACCTGCACCTGGTCTTCGGCAATCCAGGTGGCGACCTGCGCGCGGATTTTGTACAGATCATCTTTGAGCAGCACGCGCTCAGCCAAGTTATGGCCGGCGACGGTCAAGCGATCAATCAGCATCTGCCCCGAGGTGTCGGTGGCTTGGGTGCGGGTGTCACTGACGGTTAACACAGCAATATTGAGCGGCACAAAAGCCGCATCAGCCTTATGGCTCATGGCGCAATCCGGTTATGATGAACACAGCCCCAAGTTATACCACAGGCCCCAGCCAGAGCGCCGCATGAGCAGTTGCCCGCCAACGCTCAAGGGTTATCTCAACAGGGTCAACACACCCAGCCAGAGCGCCTTCATGAGCACTGCCAAGCCCTTAGCCAATGTATCCATCTTGCTGCTCGCCGGCGGTCGCGGCCAGCGCATGGGCGGTCAGGATAAAGGTTTGCTGGAGTGGCGCGGGCAGCCGCTGATCGCCCATTTGCACGCACTGACCCGACCGCTGACCGATGATTTGCTCATCTCCTGCAACCGCAACGCCGAGCGTTACCGCGACTATGCCGACCGGGTGGTGGAGGACGCCGAAAGCGACTTCCCCGGCCCACTGGCAGGCATCCGTGCCGGCCTGGCGCTGGCCCGTCATCCGCATTTGCTGGTGCTGCCCTGCGACAGCCCGTGTCTGGATCAAGCCTTGCTGGAGGAGTTGCTGGGCATGGCCAGCGAGCAGCCGGTGATGCTGCGCCAAGGCGAGCATTGGCAACCGCTGTTTAGTCTGTTGCCAACCAACCTGAGTGCGGCGATTGAAGCGGCCTGGCAGACCGGTGAACGCAGCCCGCAACGACTGCTCCGCGCGCTTGGCGCCAAGGCGCTGGACTGCGCGGTGGACGATCCGCGCCTGGCCAATCTGAATACCCCAGAGTTGTTGGCCAGTGCCGTCCCTCAGGCGCTCTAAATGGCTGTGTACCCGTTATGGATTGAAAAAATTTCATAGGGTGGGCTCGTCCAGCGATCTGGACGCAATAGAGCTGGTGGGCTAAAGCCCACCCTATGCGTAGCTCTGCTGCCGAAAACTCTTGGCCAAAACGGCTCGCGCCGTCGTGTTCTGGGCTGCATAAGTGGCTTAACCCAAGAAGCTCACTACCTGCTCGGCCTCAAACGGCCAATCCAGCTCGGCGCCGTTGTCGGTGCGGCGCAGCACCGGAATGCGCAAAGCGTACTGATCGACGCTGGCTTGGCTCTCGGCGATATCGACCAATTCCACCAGCAAACCGTGCTCGACGAAAGGCAGCAACACCGCCTCTGCCACCTCACACAGGTGACAGCCGAGGGTGCCGAATAATTGACATTCAGGAATCATCGCAGCGCTCCACTAACAGTCAGAAGCGCAGTTTAGCACCGGCCTTAAGCGTCGGTTGCAGGCGCTTCAACCGCCGGCTCGGCGCTCGGTTCCAACAGTTGCTGCAAGCCATCGAGCAAGCGCTGATTGAAACTGTCGGCTTTGTCCAGACGCGGTTTATCGAAGCGCTCATCCAGGGCAGAAGCGCCCTTAAGCAATTGCTCCAGGGTGCCGCGAGCGTTGTCACTGGCCTCGTTGCTGCTGCGCAATGCTTCGAGCAAGCCCTTGGCGTAATCGATCAGCGCGTTATTTACCGCACTGGCAGGCTGGCCGCCTTGCTCGGCGACCGCGCTGTAGGCATCGGTGGCCTGGCGAATGCTGGTTTGCGTCAGGTGCAGCGATAACGAGGCCAGTTGCGAGCCGTCCAATTCAAGCTTGAGGGCCTGGTCGAAGGCGCCTTGCAGATCCCCGGCGTAGAACTTGTCCGAGAGTTCCTGCACCTGACCAAACAGCTTGGTCAGGGAGGCGCGCTCCTCATCGTCCAACTCACCCTCGACGCTGATCTGCAAACCGGCAATCTGCAGGCTGCTCGACTGGCTGCTGACTTGCACCGCGCTGCCGCTGCCATTGCTGGCGGCGGCCACGCTGTTCTGCGAGTAACTGGCCGACGCCTGGGCCACGGCGATATGCAGCTTGTCGCCATCGCGGGTGGTGATATCCAGCTCAAAGGTTTGCGCTTGCGCGGCAAAGCGCTCGCTGTAGGCCGCCACCGCAGTGCTACCAGCGCTGCTGACCGGGGCGGCGTAACGCTGATCCAGCTCGCCTAAACCGTCTTGAATACGCTGGTAGGTATCGTCGATATTGGCCGCCACCTGACCGTTCAGCACGCCCAGGCCATCGAGAATTTTGCGCGCGTCGGCAAAGCCCTTCTCCACGCCTTTACGAAACTCCTGCAGATGCTTTTGCAGCTGCTCCGAGTCGGCACCGTCAGCCGCCTCGCGGGCTATATTGCCGCCGACAAAACCGAGAATCCGCTCGGCAACCTTGGCCGGGCTGTAGTCGTCAGCTTTAGCCGCGTTTAAGTCGCCGGGTTTGAGGCCTAGTCGCTCAGCCAAACGATTGGCCAAGGTTTGCTGAGCATCGGCGGCGTTGCGCACGGCCGGCTGCTGATTGGGGAAAGATGGGCGCGAGGCGCTCGGCGACAGCGAAGCCAGACTGGTCATGGCAGCGTACCTGGTGGGTGTGTTTGTTTGGTTGACGGCGCCTGGCGGTGAAACTTGAGCGCCAACGCCGCCCTCTCCGACCAACGGCCCGGCTAGCAACCGAGCTGAAAAGCCAACAACAGGGCAAGGCCGACGGCCGGCTTATCGTTATACTCATGGACACATTTACCCAGGAGCCCATCATGACCATTTCCCTGTACGCCGCATCCGTCCCCGTGTTCAAGCAGATGCTCAGCAGCCTCAGCGACGTGCTGCACAAGGCCGAAAGCCACGCCGACACCAAAAACATCGAAGCCCACACCCTGCTGCAAGCGCGGCTGTTCCCGGACATGTTCGCCCTGACCCGCCAAGTACAGATCGCCGCCGACTTCGCCCGTGGCATTACCTCGCGCCTGGCCGGTGTTGAAGTGCCCAAGTACGAGGACAACGAGCACAGCTTCGCCGATCTGCAAGCCTTGCTCAGCAAGACCCTGGCCTACCTCGACAGCTTTACCCCAGAGCAGATCAACGGCCAGGAAGAGCGCGAAATCATCACCCGTCCGGGCACCCCGAAAGAGCGCAAGTTCAACGGCCAAGCCTACTTGCTCAGCTACGGCATTCCGCAGTTCTTCTTCCACGTCAGCACCAGCTACGCGATCTTGCGCCACAGCGGCATTGAAGTCGGCAAGCGCGACTACATGGGCAACTACTAAGCCCAGGCAGCGCCTGTCTACCGGCGGCTTCGCTGTTGCTTGCAAATTGCGCAAGCAACGGCGCGGCCGCGTCACCACCACGCATCAGCTTTCCAGGGCCACCGCATGAAGCGCCTGTTTGCCTTGCTTGTCGTTAGCCTGTTACCACTGGCGCCACTGTTGGCTGACGAGCAATTGACCTACCCGCTCCACTCCCGTGGCAGTGAGCCGGAAATTTATGTAATCAAACTGCTGCAACTGGCACTCGACCACAGCCCAATTCGCTATCACTTGCAGCCCACCGAAGAGCCGATGAATCAGTCGCGCGCGCAACTCAGCCTCGAGCACAACCAGCCCGAGTTGCAGGTGATGTGGGCCATGACCACCCGTGAGCGCGAAGAACGCTTACAGCCGATCCGCATTCCCATCTACAAAGGCTTAATCGGCTGGCGGGTAAATCTGCTGCGCCAAACCGACTCGCAACTGCTCAGCCACGTCCGCACCCTGGACGACCTCAAGGCCCTGCGTTTTGGTCAGCGCCACGACTGGCCAGACACCCCACTGTTGCGCGCCAATGGCCTGCAGGTGGTCACCAGCCCGAGCTATCCAGGTTTGTTCGGCATGCTCGCTGCCGGGCGCTTCGACGCCTTCCCCCGCGAGGTGGTAACCGCCTGGCAAGAACAAGCCATGGCCGCGCAGAATGGCCAAGCCTTAGTGGTCGATGAGCATGTGGTGCTGCATTACCCCAGCGCCTTTTACTTCTTTACCTCGCGGCAACGCCCGGAACTGGCCGAACAGATCCGCCTGGGATTAGAAGCAGCAATTGCCGATGGTAGTTTCAAGGCGCTGTTTCAACAGCACCACGCGGAAACCTTGCGCCGGGCGCGGCTTGAGCAACGCCAGGTGATTGAACTCAACAATCCAGACCTGCCCGACGCCACGCCGTTCTCACGTAAAGAGCTTTGGTACCAACCCGAATCGCAGCCCAAATAATCATCGGCAACACCCCGCGAGCGGTTAGCGTTGCAGCAGCTAAGCTACCAAGACGCCGCAACGGAGACCGTCGCCATGTGCCGTCATATCGCTTACGCCTGCTTGTGCGCCTTGCTCCTTAGCACGCCGACCACAGCCGAGCCGTTACATTTAGCCGGCGACAGTTGGCCGCCCTTCACCGACCAGCGCCTGCCCTACAACGGCCTGGCCATCGATCTGGTTACCACCGCGCTGAGCCGCGCCGGCTTTGCCAGCGAGTACCAGGAAGTGCCTTGGGCGCGCGCCATGGAAGGCCTGCAGCATGATAGATACGACATCATTGCCGCCGCCTGGTACGCGCCCGATCGGGCGGTGTTCGGGCAGTTCTCCGAGCCCTACTTCACCAACACCATTCGCTTTATCCGCAAAAAAGGCAGCCCAGCTGAGTTCAAGCAACTCAGCGACCTGCAGCCCTATAGCATCGCGGTAGTGCGCGGTTATACCTATGCCCCGGCCTTCGACGGCGACGCCAGCCTAAAGAAACATCCGGTCACCAGCTTCGCCAGCGCCGCCCGCATGTTGGCGCTGGGGCGCGTAGAGCTGACCCTGGAAGATGAGATGGTGGCGCAGCACGCGTTTAATGGTGAGCTGCGCGATGTTCGCGACGAGCTGGAGTTTTTACCCAAGCCGCTGTCGGAGTCGCCACTGCATATCTTGCTGCGCCGCAGCCATCCGCAGCACCAGCAAATCATCGACGGTTTCAACCAGGCCATCCGCGCCATGCAGGCCGACGGCACCTATCAGACCATTCTCAAGCGCCACGCCAACGACTGAAGGCCGCTGAAAAACTACTGCGCTCGGCTATGCCGCGCTAAGGCAAAGACGCTCAGGCCGACTGGATCAAACTGGCCAAGGCATCGATGCGCGCGCTGACCTTGACCTCGACCCGCTGCACATCCAGCTGGCGCTGCTGTAACTCGGCATGTTCCGAGCACAGCTTGAGCGCCGCCAACACCAGCAGTTTGTCGCCGAGCAAACCCGGCGCCTTGGCCTTGGTCGCGGCCAGCAAGTCTTGCAGCATCTGCGCCGCCGCCAACAAGGCCGGCTGCTGCGCGACTGGGGTTTTAATGCTGTAGTCACTGCCCAGAATTGAAATGACCGTAACCTGGTCGCCGCCACTCATGGACAAACAGGGTTGCCAGCGGCGTTCTGAGCAAGGGTTGCACGCTCAACCAAGGCCTGAATCCGCACCAGGGTGGCGCTTTGCAACTCGTCCTGCTCAAGAGCGCCGAGCTGCAAGTTGTCGTTGTCGTCCTTAACCTGCGCCAGCTCCGCGCTTAATTGCGCATTACTGCTCAGCAATGCTTGATTGGCGACCAGCAACTCGCTGACGAGTGCTTCCAACTGACTTAAGGACTTTTCCAACATCTTGATTACTCAGGCTTTTTTTGCGGGCGCAGAGAATAAAGAAAAGCCCCCACAGAAGCTAGGCGCACGACCATCTCAGCACCGTTTAAGCCGCGTTAAGGGTAAAACCATCGCGCAGCAAAAAGCCCCAGAGCGCCGTTTAGCGCACTGGGGCTTTTGCTTGCCTTGGCGTTAAACCTTGGCGGGCTGTTGCTGAGTCGAGCAGTGCAAGCTGCCGCCGCTGCGAACCGATCAAGGCCGATCAGTTGCGGGTGTATCTGGAGGGTCTACGCGAA
>JAIERD010000322.1 GCA_019747155.1 Pseudomonadaceae bacterium | reverse complement strand
CGGGGCTGATGCTAAACGCGCCCAGGGAGATAAAGCCGCCGTCGGCCAGCTCATTAGGGTCGAGCAGCAATTGCTCTTGGGCCGGATCAACGGTTAACGAGTTGTCGTTCGGGCGCGGGCAGCGGTAATGCCGTGGGTATTCATCGCCGGCGGTGGTGCGCTGGTAATAGAGCCACGGTCCCCAAGGCGAGGGCAGCGACAAGTCGGTTTCCAGGATGCGGCCTTTGATTTCGCTAAACAGCGCTTCGCGTAGCTCCGCCTGGTCGGCCAGCTCGACCTCCAGGTAGGCATTTTCGGCCTGTAAATGGCTCAGCACTGCGCTGTTGTCGCGCTCCTCCAGCCAAACGTAGGGGTCTGGGCCGTTAACGGTGCGGGCGATCGGGGCGGTAAGCGGGGCAGACGACATGGGGGCTACTCTGGGCTTGGGCGGGCCGATGGCAGGGGGAGGCTACGGCGTGCAAAAGCCGCTATCATAAGCGCCCTTTTGCCAGCCCGGCCATCCACGCGCATGAATGAACACGACTATCAGCTTGCTCTGGCCCTGTACGCAGGGGCCGCCCTAGGCTGCCTGTTGGTCGGGTGGCGGATCACCGGCTGGATGTGGCGCTGGTTACGCGAGCCGTTGCGAGTGCTGATGGCTGTGCTGTTGCTGGCGCCCACCCTGGTTGATCCGGCCAAGGAACAGTTCGCCCCGGCGCTGGCGATTACCGCCTTGGATCTGCTGTTTAAAGTGGGCAACAACGTCTGGCGCGCCGTGGCCGATTTAAGCCTGTATGCCATGCTGGCCTTCGCGGCTTACCTGCTGTTTGCGCTGATCCGCTGGCCAATAGAGCGCAGCAGCCAAGCCCGCCGCCGCCAGCGCGAAACGGCAGCTGGCAGTGATGATGAACCGACGCTGCGGGAAATCCTCGAGCAGCCACAAGCGCGCCCAGGCACCTATATAGATAGCAGTATCGAACCTCGCGGTGATCGCCGCGTGCGCATCGAACCACGGCTGTAATGGCGCAACGGCGGTCTGCTGGTTGCGCAACCGGGCTCTGTTAAAGGACGCTGACTGATGTGTGAATTGCTCGGCATGAGCGCCAACGTGCCCACCGATATCGTCTTTAGTTTTACTGGCTTGATGCAGCGCGGTGGCGGCACCGGCCCGCACCGCGATGGCTGGGGCATTGGTTTCTACGAAGGACGCGGCCTGCGCCTGTTCCAAGACCCGGCCGCGAGTGTCGACTCGGAAGTGGCGCGCCTGCTGCAGCGCTACCCGATCAAGAGCCAGACGGTGATTGGCCATATCCGCCAGGCCAATGTTGGCGCCGTGTGTCTGGCCAATACCCATCCTTTTGTGCGCGAACTCTGGGGCCGCAACTGGTGCTTTGCCCACAACGGCCAATTGCCGGAGTTCGCTGCCACGCCGGGCTTTTACCGGGCGGTGGGCGACACCGACAGCGAGGCGGCGTTCTGCGCGCTGCTTAATCGTCTGCGTTTAGCCTTCCCGGAACCCGTGCCGGTGGATGTGCTCTTGCCTGTGCTGGTGGCCAGCTGTGCCGAATACCATCAACGTGGTGTGTTCAATTGCCTGCTCAGTGATGGCGACTGGTTGTTCAGCTTTTGCTCGACCAAGCTTGCGCACATCACTCGCCGCGCACCTTTTGGCCCGGCCTGTTTGAAAGATGCGCAGTTGAGCGTGGATTTCAAAGCGCAAACCACGCCTAATGATGTGGTCACCTTGCTGGCCACTGAAGCCTTGACCAGTAACGAACTGTGGAACTGCTATCAGCCCGGTGAGTGGCGTCTGTGGCGCGGCGGTGAGTGCATCGCCCAAGGCCGTACGTAGCTCGGATGCAATCTGTAGAAATAAGGAAAAATTTATGTTCAGAAGCTACCTGCGTTTAGTGCTGTTTGCTTTTGGCCTGCTGGTGGGCGTGCAGGTGCCAGGGTTTATCACCGATTACAGCCAGCGGCTGGATGCCCATCGCAGTGAAGCCCTGCTAAGCCTGCAAGGTTTTCGCGCAACCGCGCAGAAGTTCTTCAAGGGCGATTTAGAGGCTTTAGTGGCGCACTACCGGGTCAGCGATGATCCAGTGATGCGCAGCGACGGGCAAAGTGTCGCCAATCTGGTGCAGCGTGACAGCCTGTTGGAAGCCGAGTGGTGGGCCATGCAAGGGCCTTGGTACAAGCAGGTGACGCACCTGCTGACGGCGGCCAATCAGGAGTTGCTGCTGGAGACCTATAACGGCTACCGCTATCAGGTGCTGTTGGCGCCCGAGGCCATAGCCTGGGGCCTGAGCTGCGCCTTGCTGCTGGCCTGGCTGGTGGAGCTGTTGTTGCTCAGTATCGGTTTTATGTTTGGGATGGGCCGTACCAAACAGGTGCTGGCACGGCATCGGCATTGAGCTAATTGCCAGATAAAAAAAACGGGCCTGGCGGCCCGTTTTTTATTTGCTGAGAAACTTCATGCCTTCTTCCAGGCCGGTTAGGGTCAGCGGGTACATCTGGTCATCGACCAGCTCGCGCATGATGTTGGTCGAGGCGGTGTAGTTCCAGGTTTCTTTGGGGTAGGGGTTGATCCAGATAAGCTTTTTGTATTTTTCCATAAAGCGCTTGATCCACAGATAACCCGGCTCCTCATTCCAGTGCTCGACGCTGCCGCCAGCCTGGGTGATTTCATAGGGCGCCATGGCCGCATCGCCGACGAACACCACCTTGTAGTCGGCGCCGTACTTGTGCAGCAAATCCAGGGTGCTAAAGCGCTCGGAGGTGCGGCGCAGGTTGTTCTTCCACACCGACTCGTACACGCAGTTGTGGAAGTAGTAATACTCCAGGTGCTTGAATTCGGTCTTGCAGGCCGAGAACAGCTCCTCGCAGACTTTCACGTGGGCATCCATGGAACCGCCGATGTCGAACAAAATCAGCAGTTTGATCTTGTTACGTCGCTCCGGGCGCATCTGAATACTGAGCAAACCGCCGTCTTTGGCGGTGTGGTCGATGGTGCCGCTCAGATCGAACTCTTCGGCGGCGCCTTCGCGGGCAAATTTACGCAGGCGACGCAGGGCTACCTTGATGTTGCGGGTGCCGAGCTCCACAGAGTCATCGAGGTTCTTGTAATCGCGCTGGTCCCAGACCTTGACCGCTTTGCCCTGGCGCTTGCCGGCATCGCCGACGCGCACGCCTTCCGGGTTGTAGCCGCTGGAACCGAACGGGCTGGTGCCGCCGGTGCCGATCCACTTATTGCCGCCTTCGTGGCGCTCTTTTTGCTCTTCTAGGCGTTTTTTGAACTCTTCAATCAGCTTGTCGAGACCGCCCAGCGATTGGATATTGGCTTTTTCTTCATCGGTCAGCAGGCGCTCAAACTCTTTGCGCAGCCATTCATCGGGGATCAGTGCCTCAAGGTGTTCATTGAGGTTTTCCAGGCCCTTGAAGTAGGCGCCGAACGCCCGGTCGAACTTGTCGAAATGCCGCTCGTCCTTGACCAGAATGGTGCGCGCCAGAAAGTAGAACTCGTCCATGTCGGCGAATACCACGTTGTGTTTCAGCGCGTTGATTAGGTCGAGCAGTTCGCGCACCGACACCGGAACCTTAGCGGCGCGCATTTCGTTGAACAGATTGAGCAGCATGTGGATGCCCTAATGAATAACCGTAGGGTGGGCAACCGCGAAGCGTTGCCCACCATAGATGTTAAAGGCCGATTAACGACTACCGCGACGGCTCATAAACGCTAAGCGCTCGAGCAACATCACGTCTTGCTCGTTTTTCACCAGGGCGCCGGCCAGTGGCGGAATGGCCTTGGTCGGATCGCGTTCGCGCAGTACCGCTTCGCCGATGTTGTCGGCCATCAGAAGTTTCAGCCAATCGACCAGTTCGCTGGTGGAGGGCTTCTTCTTCAGGCCCGGCACTTTGCGCACGTCGAAGAACACGTCCAGGGCTTCGGCCACCAGGTCTTTCTTGATGTTGGGGTAGTGCACATCGACGATTTTTTGCAGCGTGGCGCGGTCCGGGAAGGCGATGTAGTGGAAGAAGCAGCGGCGCAGGAAGGCGTCCGGCAGCTCTTTCTCGTTGTTGGAGGTGATGATGATGATCGGTCGCTTGATCGCCTTGATGGTCTCATCGGTCTCGTAAACGTAGAACTCCATCTTGTCGAGTTCTTGCAGCAGGTCGTTGGGGAACTCGATGTCGGCTTTGTCGATCTCGTCGATCAGCAAAATCACCCGGTCTTCAGACTCGAAAGCCTCCCAGAGCTTGCCTTTTTTGATGTAGTTGCGCACGTCGTCGACCTTGGCCGAGTCCAGTTGCGAGTCGCGCAGGCGGCTCACGGCGTCGTACTCGTAAAGACCTTGGTGGGCCTTGGTGGTCGATTTGATGTGCCAGGTAATCAGCCGCGCGCCAAAGGATTCGGCCAGTTGCTCGGCCAGCATGGTCTTGCCGGTGCCGGGCTCGCCTTTCACCAGGAGCGGGCGCTCCAGGGTGATGGCGGCGTTGACCGCCAGCTTGAGGTCGTCGGTGGCGACGTATGACTGAGTACCTTCGAATTTCATCTGGATCATCCTCAAACGGCGGCGACGATAAACGCACCGGTATAGTAATTACAAAAGCCGACTATAACGCGGCAACTGGGGGGCTGTGAACGCTGGTGCAGCATTCAGTCACTGAATGACAGTCGTGTACTTACTGGTTTACTGACTGGACTCGGCTCGGCCAGCGCCCTAGGCTTGTCCTATTAAGCCGTGCGGATCTCGGCGGGTGTGCAAACTCGCGGATTTTGGCAAGGCTGAACCACCACTCACGCAGAAGGAGTCCGTCATGAGTCGCATTTTTGCAGACAACGCCCAAAGCATCGGCAATACCCCCTTGGTGCGAATCAACCGCCTGGGGCCGGCCGGGGTCACCATTTTGGCCAAGATCGAGGGGCGCAACCCGGCCTATTCGGTCAAGTGCCGGATCGGCGCCAGCATGATCTGGGATGCCGAGCAGCGTGGCGTACTTAAACCGGGCATGACCATTGTCGAGCCCACTTCGGGCAATACCGGCATTGGCCTGGCATTTGTTGCCGCTGCCAAGGGCTATAAGTTGCTGCTGACCATGCCGGCGTCCATGAGCCTGGAGCGGCGCAAGGTGCTCAAAGGCCTGGGCGCCGAACTGGTGCTGACCGAACCGCCGAAAGGCATGAAAGGCGCGATCGAGAAAGCTACGGAAATCGCTAACAGCGACCCGGCCAAGTACTTTTTGCCGCAGCAGTTCGAGAACCCGGCGAACCCGGCGATTCACGAGAGCACCACGGGCCCGGAAATCTGGAATGACACCGATGGCGCGGTCGATGTGTTGGTCTCTGGGGTGGGCACCGGCGGCACCATCAGCGGCATATCGCGCTATATCAAAGGCACCCAGGGCAAGGCGATTATCTCGGTGGCGGTTGAGCCGGTGAGTTCGCCGGTGATTACTCAAGCCTTGGCAGGCGCGGAGATCAAACCGGCGCCACATAAGATTCAGGGCATTGGTGCCGGTTTTGTGCCAAAAAACCTCGATCTGGCGATGGTTGATCGGGTTGAATGTGTCACCGATGACGAGTCCAAGGCCATGGCTTTGCGCTTGATGCGCGAAGAGGGGATTCTCTGCGGGATTTCCTGCGGCGCGGCCATGGCGGCAGCGGTGCGGATTGCCGCCGAACCGGCCATGCAGGGCAAAACCATCGTGGTGATACTGCCGGACTCCGGCGAGCGTTACCTGTCGAGCATGCTGTTCGACGGGCTGTTTAGTGAACAGGAACTGGTTCAGTGAGAAAAGTATTTTTAGGTGGACTGGCTCTGTTGTTCAGCGGCGCGCTGCAGGCAGCGGCAACCGATGATTATTTGGCCGGGTTAAAGGCGTTAGATAAAAACCAGCTCAGCGAGGCGAAATACCTGCTGGAGCAGGCAGCCGTCGCCGGTATGCCGGAGGCGCAGTTTCGTCTGGGCGAGCTGTTGCCCGGCCAAGACGGCGAGCGCTGGCTAAGGGCAGCGGTGCGCCAAGGTTCCATAGTGGCAGCCAACTCCTTGGCCCAGCGCTATTACGACGACACCCGTTACCGGCGTGCGGCGCAGTGCTGGTTGTTCTCGGCCAAGCAAGGCAATAGCCAGGCACAGTCGCGGCTCGGTGCTTTGCAGGTAATAGGTTATGGCTTGCCGAAAGACCCGGTGCAGGCCTACGCCTGGCTGAACCTGGCGGCCAGCGCGGGTGACGCCGATGTGGTTGAGCTGCGCGATACGCTGATCGAGCAACTGGGCAAAGACCGGCAAATGGCCGGTGAAGCCTTGTCGCGCGGTTTGCTGGAGCATCCGCCAACACTGCCCGGCGAGCCGGCCTGCGGCGAGTAAGGTTGCTGACTGCGCGGCGTCTGCTTAGGCGGCGCGCGGTTGATCCGCTGCAACGGCGGGTTTAAGCACCAGATACACCGCCAACACTATCAGCGCACCGCCATACAGATAGGCCCAGGACAGCGGCTCATCGAGCAGCAACACGCCCCAAAGCACGCCGAAAGGTGGAATCAAAAAAGTTACCGCCATGGATTTCAACGGGCCAATGGCACTCAGTAGCTGGAAATACAACACATAGGCAAACGCCGTGCAGACCAGCCCCAAGCCCAGCAGCGCTAACCAGACGTTAAGCCCGCCCCAGCTGGCCGGTGGTTGGGTGGCAACCGAGTAGGCAAACAGCGGCAATAGCAGCAAGGTGGCGCCGAGCATGCTGCCGAAGGTGGCCAGGCGGCTGTCCAAACCGCCTTGCTGATCCAGCCAGCGCCGCGCCAGAAAGCCGGCAAAACCATAACAAGCGGTGGCCAGCAGGCAGGCCAGAGCGCCCCAGAGCAGCTCCAGACTAAAGGCCAACGGCCCGGTGCGGGTCAGCAGGGCGACCCCAAGCAAACCGAGAAACACCCCGAGGCCTTTGTTGAAGGTCATTACTTCGGCAAAAAACAGCGTGCCGATCAAGGCGCCCATCAGCGGCGTAGTTGCGTTGAATATCGCCGAGTAACCGGCTGGCAGTACCAGTGCGGCGAGGCAATAAAGAATCGATGGCAGGCCAGAGTTGATCAGCCCGAGCAGCAGGCAGTATTTGAACTTACCGCGAAAATCGAGTTTGACCCGCAGCAGCATCAGCAGCGCGAACAAACCAAGGCCGGCCAATAACACCCGAAAAAAGGCACTGGGTACTGCGCCCAATACCGGCGCGACCATGCGCATAAACAAAAAGCTGGCGCCCCAGATAGCCGCAAGGCTGATCATGCGCAGGGAGTTGATGGCGTTCACGGGGGCAGGCTCGCAGGAGGAGGGCTGCACATTGTTGGTGGCTGGGGTGGTTAAGGCAATCGGCAATCAGTAGTGAGGGTGGTGCTGGCCGCTGAGTGTGAATCGCGGCCAGCCGGTTTTGCCTTAGAACGTCTTGCTGGCGCTGGCCACCAGGGTGGCGCTGCAGACGTCGTCGTAACCCATAAAGCTCATGCACTCGGCTTTCGACAGGTCGGTGTCGATATAGCTCAGGCCCCAGGTCACGCCGAGCAGATCGCGGGTCAGCTTGACCTCCCAATCGTTATAGTCAGAGCGGCTGCTGCTGAAATCGCTGTTCCAGAATACCTCGTCCTTGTAGTCGACATATTCGTAGCGGGCTTCGAAGCCGGTCTCGGCCGGCAGTACGGTGCGGTAGCCGATAAAGGCTGAGGTCAGGTCTTCGTCCTGTTTGCCGTCGTGCCAATTGCCGTTTTCGTCCTCATAGTCCGCGCCTTTCATATTGCTGGCGTATTTGGCCCCCAGCAGCACGCCATAGGCGTCCAGGGTGGTCTGCACATCGCTCTGGTTGTATTGGCTGGCGCCGGCAAATTCATACTGGGTGTAGAAGGTGTCGAGGCTGATGTCGTCGCTAATCTGCCAGTAGTAACCGGCGTAATACTCAAGCTCCTTGCGGGCGTCGTCGCCATGGCCAAAGTCGATATTGGAGGTCCAAACACCGGCATACACACCGCTGACATGGCTGAGGGTAATGGCAAATTGCGCGGCCGGGTCGCCGAGGGTCTGCGAGATGCCACTGGCGCGGTAATCGCTAACAATCGCCGGGGTGATGGCGAGGCTAAATTGCTCGTTCAGTTCCAGCGCCTGGGCGCTGCTGAGCGGTGCCAGGGCCAAGCCTGCGAGGGCGAGAAGGGAAAGCGTTTTCATCCGGTGTTCCTTATTTTTATGTGGGTGTGGTTTGTTGCGAGCAAGGCTCCACCCGGCCCACGCTGCGCGGGGAGCAAAACCTCTGAGGTGGAGCGGGTGGAGACGTGTGCCGGCGCCGTGGCTTTACTGGGCCACTGCGACCTCTGCAGGGTTTGGCGCGGTGTAAACCGACTCACCGGCGAAGAAGGTTTGCAGCACTTGGGTGTCGAACAATTCGGCGTCGCTGACTTTGAAGACATCGCGGTCCAGCACGATCAGGTCGGCCTGTTTGCCGGGCGCCAAGGAACCGATCTGGTCTTCCAGGCGCAAGGCTTTGGCGGCGTTGATGGTGTAGGCGTAGAACATGGTTTCGCGGTCGATGCTTTCCTTGGCATTCAACACGCCCATCGGGCCTTTGCGGGTGCTGGCTTGGGCGATGGCGTTCCATGGGTTCGGGCTGGAAACCGGCCAGTCGCTGGCCCCAGCAATGGTCGCGCCGGCTTTATGCAGCGATTGCGCCGGGTACTGGTGGCTGTAGGTCATAGCGCTGACGTAAGGCTTGACCAGGTCTTCGGTGTAGGTCTCGGCGGTGGCCCAGAGCAGCTGCATCGAGGCGATCACCCCAAGCTCCTTGAAGCGTGGGAGCTCCTTGGGATTGACCAGTTGCAGGTGGCTGATGCTGTGCGCCATCGGTGTCGGGTTGAGCTTGCGCGCATAGGCGAAGCCGTTCAGCGATTCGCGTACCGCGCGGTCGCCGACGGCGTGCATATGCACTATCCAGTTGTGTTTTTCCGCTGCAACTACCAGCTCACCGAAGTGCGCCGGATCAATCAGTAGCTGGCCATTTTTTAGGCTGTTTTTGAACGGGTCGATCACTGCAGCGGTCTGTCCGGGGAACTCCATCACGCCATCGGCAAAGATCTTGATACCGGGGAACGTCAGGTTCGGCACGCCTTTGAACTGTTGCATAACCTTGTCGATCACCGCCAAATCGGCCGGCAGGCTTTTCGGGTAGACGATCATTAGGGCGGCGACGTGGGCTTTGAGTTGGCCTTTCTCGGACAGTGCACGGTACAGCGGTAAGACTCCGACGCTTTGCTCCGTGGGACGCAACTCGAACAGCGAGTCGCCGGAACCTGCGTTGGCGGCGGCGTCCATCCAGGCGGTCAAACCGTACTGGTTGCTGACTTTCACGGCTTCACGGGCGGCGTTGAGCATGTCGGCTTCGGTCGGTTCGGGCAGCTGGCTGCGTACCCGGTCCCAGCCGTTTTCGGCCAGGTAACCATCGGGGCTGAAATCGGCGCCATGGCCGATATAGCCGCGCTCTTTCTCGGACAGGCTTTTGACCAGCGCGGCGTCAATCTTTACCCGTTTGAGCATGGCGTTGTTGGCCCAGCCGGTATGCCCGTCGATGCCGTTGAGCACCACCGGCTGGTCGGCCCACCGGCCCTGGTTGAAGATCTTGCCCAGGCCGGCACTTTGCTCCCAATACGCCGAGCTGACCCCGGCAATGCTCACCACGTCTGCGCGGCGGGCATGGCCGGCTTGGTCCTGGGCA
>JAIERD010000198.1 GCA_019747155.1 Pseudomonadaceae bacterium | reverse complement strand
CCGCATGCCCTGACTCGGAAATTGATTCCCTCGGCAGCCCAGCCTGACGAAGCTAAAGTATCCACTATAGAAACCTGGTATCGCCTGCAACTGCCAACTTCAGTATCAGAGCAAAAACAACCGCAACTCTATATCCCGCGCTGGAAAACGGATGGTAATCTCGCCATTTATGCAGACGGCCAGCTGATTTATATGTCACATAGCGGCGTGTATTGGAATGGTTGGAATATCCCCCTTAGCGTCCCGCTAAATGCAATTGCCAACACCGCAAGCCCAAGTGTTGTCCTCCTGCGCATCCAACGTCCGAACGATTCGGGTGGCGGTATTTCGTCTATATGGATTCAGGAAAGCAGCAGCCTGAACTGGCGTTACCGGCTTCGTTACTTGCTACAAGTTCAGCTCCCCTATACCAGTAGTGTGGTTTTTTTAGCCGTAGGTTTATTCTCATTTTTTGTTTGGTGCAGATCACGTAATGAATATTCGTACCTGTTATTTTTCTTCATTTCGACCGCATCCTTTATACGTACCTTGCATTATTATGTTGGCGAGAGTGAACTGCCCATAGCTGAGTCTTGGTTTAGTTGGCTAACAATCAACTCACTGTTCTGGATGGTCTTGGTCACTCATTTTTTTCTGCGCAACCTACACCATCGCTCGACGAGTTGGCTGAATGCTCTCGTTACAGTGGTTACACTTAGCGCTGGTGTAATTACGCTGCCGCTGTTTTCCGAGCTACTGAATGCCTATGCTCTTTCACCGCTGATCTACTTCGCATTAATCGTCACCGGATCTTTAGTGGCGGGCTTCGGTGCATACCAGTCCTGGCAGGCTCGCTGCAGTGATGGCTTGCTGTTAAGCGGCTGGGCAACCGCAGGCATGCTGCTGGGCTGCCATGACTGGCTATTGCAAAATAACTACTTAAGTATTGAATCTATTTACTTGGGCCCTTATAGCAATATCGGTGCTTTCCTTATCGTAATGAATATTATATTTAGGCGCTTTCTCAAAGCTAATGAGAACGTCAAAAAGACCAATGCCAGCCTGGCATTTCGCCTGCAAGAGCGTGAGAGCGAGTTGAAGAACAGCCATCAACGTCTACGCGAGATAGAGCATCGCCAGACACTCAGTAATGAACGTCAGCGGTTAATGCAGGATATGCACGACGGGATGGGTTCATCACTAATTATCGCACTGCTGGCGGCTGAAAAAGGTCACCTTGACGCCTCCTCACTGACCGATGTTCTGAAAAACTGCATCGAAGATCTAAAACTAACCATAGATTCGATGGAGCCGGTAGAGGCCGACTTATTGCTGCTGCTGGCAACATTAAGGTTCCGCCTAACACCTCGCCTGGAAAGTGCCGGGATACGCTTGCGTTGGGATATTCAAAACGTGCCAGCACTTGACTGGCTTGACCCCCGTAACGCATTACATATCTTGCGCATTTTACAGGAGACGTTCTCTAATATTATCAAGCACTCCAACGCCACAGAAATTCGTATTGCAACATCTTCTGACGCTACTCACGTCAGAGTCATAATCGTAGATAACGGCCAGGGGTTTAGGGTAGAACAGCCCGCAAGCTATAGAGGTAAAGGCTTGAAGAACCAATTACGTCGCGCGGCCTCAGTAGGTGCTGAAATCCTTTGGCACTCAACTACAGCAGGCTTGAGTGTTACGTTGGTTTTGCCTATTGATCATGCTGGGCAATTGAGACCTTAGATACATACCACCGCCCGCTTTTGGCAGAGAGTAGCTAGTTGTCGATACTGGATTCAGGCTCATTTTGACCGAGGTGAACTTCAATCCAGCCCTCGAGTAGCCACGCAGATTTCTAAGCCTTGGGCTTCAAGGATGCCTGGTAGATGTACTGAAGTTGCTTTTGCATGTCGCTATTTTAGAGCTGTGCCTGGAGCGGCTGAGGAGCGGAGGGTTAATCCGGTTGCCGGGCATCGCGCTGCAGTTGAAAAACAAAACGTTCAATCTGGCGTTGCGCCAAACCTTCTAGGCGGAAAAAACGCAGTCCGGCATAGGTGATGTCGAGTTTGTCTTGATAGCTTGTGTAGCGCAGTTCTGCGGCGGTGGTAATCGAGCCGAAGGGCAGCTGCAAGGTGAGGTGCTCGTAGATCTGTCCTGACTGTAGGCGGTTGTTCAAGTCGCCTTGAAAACGCAGTTTGCAGCCCGTGGCAGACATGTCCAGCAGCTGGCCTTTAATACCTTTATTGAGCTTGTCACCAGCCAGTTCGATGCCAAGCGGAGGCCCTTGTTTAAGCTGGGCGCGGAAGGCGTTACGGCGCTGGTGATAAATCACTTCGGCAGGCAATGCGCTCCAGTAGCAGCGGGCACCTTCTAACTCGCCGATTTGGACTTGTTGCTCGCACTTCCAGGCAATGCGCACACCTTCATGGAAGCCTTCGACATTGAAGCTTTCGCCGTTCTTGATGAAGCGTTCGCCATCGTTTGGTACCAGCTCATCAAGTGCCAGCAGCCCACGTTCACGATTGACTTCGACTAGGTAGCTTTGAAACTGTTGGCTGCGCTCGGGGAAGCTAATGATTAACGGGTCATGGCTTTGCTGCAGTTGGCGCAGGTTGGCGAACACTTCTACCGCTGTCTTTAAAATCTTGGGCGGCTGCGCGCCGGTGCTTTCGGTGAAGGGGGTTGACACGGTCCGGAACACTCCAGGCACAAAAAATAATCGGCATTAGCATACTGGCATTAAGCCGCTATGTCTTTGTGCCTGTTGTTCTTAGGCCTGACTGAGCGGCCGTTGTTGGGCGATTCTAGCGGTACTGCCGCGGCTGTCATAGAGGCTTGGGGATTCGTTGCCGCGTAAGATGCCTAAGACGCTGCCAACGGTTGATTGGTTGGCACGAATGAGTCGGCCATTACGCAAATTGGCTGACTGGCATTGTTCGAGCAAGGTGCCGAGTTCATCGCTGCGGGCGAGCAAGTCAGCGCCGAGCGCGGACTGCGCTGCCAGCTGTTGCAAGCCGGCGAGGTCCGCCGTCAATTGCATGCTGAGGAGTCGCTGGCTGCGCTGGCGAGCATGTTGGTCGAGCTGGCTAAGCAGTGGCAGTTTGGCGCTGAGAATTTGATCGAGATGGGCTAAGTCGCGCTCACCAAGAGCGGCAAACTCAGCCTGAATAAGGTCAAGCAGTTGCTGAGCTATGCCGATGTCGTCATGCAGCTGTTGTAGAAATTCGGTGTCGTGCATGTTGGGCTCTGGGGATTTGGGCGTCCAATGGCCCCAGCGCAGCCCGTAGACTAGCGCTGGGATTCGAAGTCGAGCAATTTGCTGGCAACGCGTTGGCTGTCTACCTGATAGCTGCCATCGCTGATTGCTTGCTTTAGACGTGCGACCTGTTCTTTGTTGACCGATGGCAGGTCGCGCAGTTTGTCTGTGACCTTTTGCAGGTGTT
This sequence comes from Pseudomonadaceae bacterium, assembly GCA_019747155.1. Classification (GTDB taxonomy): domain Bacteria; phylum Pseudomonadota; class Gammaproteobacteria; order Pseudomonadales; family Pseudomonadaceae; genus Aquipseudomonas. The sequence continues at coordinate 6,291 of JAIERD010000198.1, read as the reverse complement.
GCGCTTCGCTGCTCAATTGCACCGATTCGCCGCTTTTGGCCGCGCCCGGCTGAGCCGCTACGGTGCTCGGCTGAGTGGCTTTGCCGGCGCTCGACTCATCACTGACGGTACTCGACTGAGCGGTACCAGCGCGACCGCTGCCGCTAGGGCCGCTGACGTTATTGGGGCGGTTGAAGTCGATAACCATGATGCAAAACCTCGAACAGTGTTTGGACGCTTGTCTAGCTTTTCGGCGGTGGTGAAGAAAACTTTAGGGATAAATCTTCAAACACTCATCTAGTGTAGGAAATCACTGGCTGATTGCGCTACAAGATTCATGCCTACATGGGAGCCTCCACCTGGCCGGGCCCCGTTACTCGGACTCTGATTGATCGCCCTGAGCCTTGGTTGCGTACCCGTATTTGCTCGCCTAGAGCGCCATCGGTAAGCGCCTCGCCGGTCATCCGCACGCTGATACCGCCGCTACGTGCGGTTATAACCACATGGTCGCCTTTACGAATTACTTCGGCCTGCTGCAGGTGAACGGGGGCGAGCACTTGGTCAGTCAGCAGTTGTCGCGTCAGTTTTTTGTCGACCGTTTGTTCAATGCTGGTCAGGTAACCCTGGTTAAGCAGGCCTACGTCGCGCTCAACCAGTTTCAGGTCGCTCTCGCTAAGCACGGTTGCCCGCTTGAGCGGTCTGCTGGCGATTAACACGCTGCGGTAAATATGTACCTGTCCCGGGACAAAAATGGTCCAGGGATTTGCGCCTTCGCAGCGCACCCTGATAGTGACGCGTCCTACTGGTTGCGCTGGGCTTTCCAATGCTGTGCTTAGGGCTTTGTCGCAGGCTGGTAGGCGCAAGCGTGGGTCCAGTTGATGAATTTCAATTTCATGTCGCGCTTGGATTTCGCTACGCTGCAAATAGTCGCTAACGGCTTGTTCAAGAAATTGCTGGCTGCTGCCGATAAGTTGTTCAGGCAGAGTAGCCTCTGCTGCCGCGCTGCCCGGCTGATAACCCGCGCCGAGCAACGCAGGCAAAACAAGGGATAGCTGGCAGGCTGCCAGTAAACGTCGGAAAAATGTCGGTTTGATTTTCATCACAATTGAAAAGCAAGGCCCGTGCCGCCTGCTACTCTGGGTGGTACGTCCGCAGACTTAAATGTAAGGAGTCAGGGCATGGCCGGTGTAATGGATTCGGTTAACCAGCGTACACAGCTGGTGGGGCAAAACCGTCTTGAGTTGCTGTTGTTTCGCCTTGAAGGCAATCAGCTGTACGGGATAAACGTGTTCAAGGTGAAGGAGGTGCTGCAGTGCCCCAAACTCACCATCATGCCTAAATCCAGCCGTGTGGTCCGCGGAGTGGCGAGCTTGCGCGGTGGCACTATCCCGATCCTTGATTTGGCCATAGCCACGGGTGGGACGGGGCTGGAAGATCTTAAAAGCAGCTTCGTGATCATTACGGAATACAACACCAAGGTTCAGGGGTTTTTGGTGCGCTCGGTTGAGCGGATCGTCAACATGAACTGGGAGGAGATCCATCCGCCACCCAAGGGCACTGGGCGCGATCACTACTTAACGGCAGTGACGCGGGTTGATAACCAGCTGGTTGAAATCATCGATGTGGAGAAAATTCTCGCCGAGGTGGCGCCGACTTCTGAGGTGATCTCCGAGGGCGTGGTTGATGTCGCGACTCAGGCAAAAGCGGTGACCAAACGTGTGCTGATTTGCGATGACTCATCGGTGGCGCGCAAGCAGGTTATTCGCTGCCTTGAAACCATTGGGGTTGAGGTGGTGGCGCTCAATGATGGACGGGCGGCCTATGATTACCTGCGTAATATGGTCGAGGAGGGCAGGCACCCCGAGCGTGAGTTGCTAATGTTGATTTCTGATATTGAAATGCCGGAAATGGACGGTTACACCCTGACCGCCGAAATTCGCGCAGATCAACGCATGCAGAAGCTGCACATCATCCTGCATACTTCGCTCTCTGGGGTATTCAACCAGGCGATGGTGAAAAAAGTCGGTGCAGATGACTTTTTGGCCAAGTTTCGCCCTGACGAGTTGGCGGCGCGAGTGGTTGCGCGGATCAATGCGGCAGATGGGGACTGAGGGCGTGGCTCTCGGTAATACATATGAGCGGTGAGGCGTCCTTAGTGACTTCAGGTAATCTGGATTTCGAGCAGTTCCGTGTCTTCCTGGAAAAGGCCTGTGGCATTTTGCTGGGCAGCAACAAGCTCTATCTGGTGTCTAGTCGGCTCAATAAGCTGATGGAGCAGCAAGGCATCAAGACCTTGGGTGAGTTGGTGCAGCGCATGCAGGCTCAGCCTCGCAGCGGTTTGCGCGAGCAGGTGGTCGATGCCATGACCACCAACGAAACCCTGTGGTTTCGTGATACCTACCCCTTCGAAGTGCTAAAAAATCGGGTGATGCCTGAGTTGCTTAAAGCCAACTCCGGGCAGCGCTTGCGCATTTGGTCGGCGGCGTGTTCTTCGGGGCAAGAACCCTACTCGTTGTCGATGAGCGCTGAAGAGTTTGAACGCAGTAATCTGGGCCAACTCAAGGCCGGCATGCAAATTGTTGCCACTGATCTCTCTGGCTCAATGCTGACTGCCTGTAAATCGGGTGAGTACGACAGCTTGGCAATGGGGCGCGGCTTGTCGCCAGAGCGCTTGCAGAAATACTTCGATCCCAAAGGTCCGGGTCGTTGGGCGATTAAGCCGGCGATCAAGGCGCGGGTTGAGTTTCGTGCGCTTAACTTGCTCGACAGTTACGCAAGCCTTGGCAAGTTCGACGTGGTGTTTTGCCGCAACGTGTTGATTTACTTCTCGGCGGAAGTGAAAAAGGACATCTTGTTACGCATACATGGCACGTTGAAGCCTGGCGGTTATCTGTTCCTGGGCGCCTCAGAGGCTCTCAATGGCTTGCCGGACCATTATCAAATGGTTCAATGCAGCCCTGGGATCATCTATAAAGCCAAGTAAGACGATTGCGTTGCACAAAAATGAAGGCTTCGGCCTTCATTTTTTTTGCCTCAGTAAAAGCCTGAAGCGTTGCCGCTTAGGCTGAATGAAGCGGAAAAGCTTTGCCGCTTTGCTGGATTACAGGCAACAATATTTTTGTAAGCTATTGAAAAATAACAAATAAATTTTATGGCATAAGCTTTGCTTTGTGTTGATCAGGCACATTCAGGCAAGGTCTTCAGGCCATGAGCATTAGCTTCTCTTCCGCACTCGGTATTCACGACAAGGCCCTTAGCTTTCGCGCTCAGCGGGCTGAGGTGTTGGCTAACAATATGGCCAATGCCGATACGCCGGGTTTCAAGGCGCGCGATCTGGATTTTGCCTCGGTACTTGCCGAGCAGAGCGGCAAAGCCCAGGGCGGACAGTTCCAGCTCAATCGCAATAATAGCCGGCACATCGAAGCCGATGGTTTCCCGGTCGGCGATTCAAGCCTGCTGTATCGCACCCCGGCGGCGCCATCGCTGGACCAGAACACCGTCGACTTGCAGTTGGAGCAGGCGAGCTATGCGGAAAACTCGGTGCAGTTTCAGGCCAGTTTTACCCTGCTCAATAGCAAGTTCAAAGGCCTTATCGGCGCGATACGCGGCGAATAACGGAGCGCTAAGTCATGTCACTAGCCAGTGTATTTAATATCGCCGGAACCGGCATGAGTGCCCAGAGCACTCGGCTTAACACCATATCCAGCAATATCGCCAACGCCGAGACGGTGTCTTCAAGTGTGGATAAGACTTACCGCGCGCGGCATCCGGTATTTGCCACCATGTTTCAAGGTGCGCAGCAGGGCAGTGACTCGCTGTTTGCCGATCAGGATCAGGCAGGCAGCGGCGTGCAGGTGTTGGGCGTGATTGAAGATCAAAGCAGCCTGACGCCGCGCTATGAGCCTAATCATCCGGCCGCCGATGCCAATGGTTATGTCTATTACCCCAACGTCAACGTGGTTGAGGAGATGGCCGACATGATTTCTGCCAGTCGGGCTTTTCAGACCAACGTTGAAATGATGAATACCGCCAAGCAGATGATGCAGCGTGTACTGACCTTGGGCCAGTAAGCCGCGAATGAGGGATGACCATGAGCATCGATAGCACTAATGCCACAGGCACGGTTCTTGATCAGTATCAGGTCAAAAGTGCCGGCCCCAAGAGTAAAGAACTGGGCAAAAATGAGTTTCTTAACCTGCTGGTCGCCCAGTTGAATAACCAGGACCCGCTGTCGCCGCAAGACAACGGCGCCTTTATCGCCCAGTTGGCGCAGTTCAGTCAGGTGGAGGGGATTGGCAAGCTCAACACCAGCATGGAGTCGCTGGTCTCCGGCTATCAGTCTTCACAGGCCTTGCAGGCATCCTCTTTGGTGGGGCGCAAAGTGATTGTGCCGACCGAGAAGGCGGTGGTGGACACCAAGGAAACCTTCAAGGCGAGCCTGGCGCTGCCCGTCAGCAGCAGCAATGTCTACGTCAACGTCTATGACAATGCCGGCGCTGCAGTTAGCCGAGTCAATCTGGGCGCCCAGGCAGCCGGCAATGTCAGCTTTATGTGGGACGGCAAAGACGCCAGCGGCAATTTGTTGCCGCCTGGCACTTACAAGTTTCAAGCGCAAGCCAGTTACGGTTCGGAGACCAAGGGCCTTAGCACCATGCTGCCGGCTAACGTCGACAGCGTCACCCTGGGCCAGAACGGCGGTGAGTTGATGCTCAATCTTGCGGGTCTTGGCAGTATTGGATTGTCCAAAGTTCAGGTCATCGGTCAGTAAGCTAGCCGTTATCAGTGCCGGCGCTACCGGCCAAGGAGTCATCTCATGTCATTTAACGTCGGTCTTAGTGGTCTGCGGGCGGCAACCAGTGACTTGAACGTCACCGGCAATAACATCGCCAACGCCGGCACCATTGGCTTTAAGCAGTCACGAGCGGAGTTTGCCGATGTGTACGCGGCTTCCACCATCGGCGGCGGCTCAAATACCATCGGTAGCGGTGTGTTGTTGGCGAATGTGTCGCAGCAATTTAAACAGGGCAATGTTAATAACACCCAGAACGGTTTGGATCTCGCAGTCAACGGCAATGGTTTTTTTGTGACCAGTAACAATGGTGATATTGGCTATACCCGTGCCGGTTATTTCGGTACAGACAAAGAAGGTTTTGTCGTGAATAACTTCGGTTATAAATTGCAGGGCTATGCGGTGGATGCCAATGGCACGCTGCAAAATGGCCTGGTCACCGATGTACAAATTCAGACCGCCAGCCAAGCGCCGAAGGCAACAACTAAGCTGGACCAGACCTTCAACTTGAACTCGGTCAATCAGGCCCCGGTGACGACTCCGTTTAATCCGGCAGACCCGAACACCTATAACTCGGCCACCTCGACCAATATCTATGACTCGCAGGGTAACTCCCATGTGATGACCCAGTATTTTGTTAAGCAGACTGCGCCAGCCAACACGTGGACAATGAATCTGTTGGTTGATGGGCGTAATCCGGCGAATCCCGCAGCATCGACTGCACCCTACACGGCCACCTTAGCGTTTAACTCTGCTGGGCAGTTACAAACGCAAACGCCGGGTGTCGGTTTGGTTGCCGGGCCCAACGGAACCCTAAATCTGGCTGGTTGGGTGCCGGCGGCGCCAAGTGCAGCGGTTCCTCCGGTTTGGAGCCCTAATGGCGCTACGGCTAGTCCAACGGGTGTTGCGCTGGATCTGCGGCCATCCACGCAATTTGCCAGCGCCTTTGCTGTCAGCAGTGTTAGCCAGGATGGCTACACCACCGGCCAGCTCGCCGGGCTTGAGGTGGATGACACTGGGATCATCTTTGCCCGTTACACCAATGGCCAGTCAAAAACTCAAGGGCAGGTGGTGTTGGCCAACTTCGCTAACCAGCAAGGGCTGACGCCAGTGGGTAAGACCGCCTGGATTCAGTCGTTTGAGTCCGGTGAGCCGGTGGTCGGCACGCCACGCAGCGGCACCTTGGGTGCCTTGCAGTCGGGAGCGCTGGAAGACTCCAACGTTGAACTGTCGGATCAGTTGGTGAACCTGATTGTTGCGCAGCGTAATTATCAGGCTAACGCCAAGTCGATTGAGACTGAGAGCGCGATTACTCAGACTATTATCAATCTGCGTTAAAAATGGCTCTGTCCCAGTTACAGGTTGAAGAACGATTCGTAGGGTGGGCTTCAGCCCACCGCCTCTGAACGCCGCAATATTGGTGGGCTGAAGCCCACCCTACAGATTTGCGTTGGTTTTGCGATAACACCTCTTACGCCTGCGGCAAGCGCTTTGCCGCAGGCGGCAGTCACTGGCCGTTAACT
>JAIERD010000451.1 GCA_019747155.1 Pseudomonadaceae bacterium | reverse complement strand
GTCCGCCAACACAAGCACCGTGCCAACCCATGGCGTACTGCCTTCGGCGAGTACACCCTACGAAATCGGTCTTCAATTATTAATAAGGACATAGCTTATGAAATACCGGCAAAGCGGTTTTACCCTGATCGAAATCATGGTCGTCGTAGTCATTCTCGGCATCCTCGCTGCCCTGGTGGTGCCGCAGGTGATGGGCCGGCCGGATCAGGCCAAGGTGACGGTGGCGAAAACCGACATCACCGCGATTGGCGCCTCCCTGGACATGTACAAGCTCGACAACGGCAGCTACCCGAGCACCCAGCAAGGCCTGGATGCCCTGGTGAAAAAACCTAGCGGCAACCCCCAGGCGAAAAACTGGAACAAAGACGCCTACCTGAAGAAGCTGCCGATCGATCCCTGGGGCAATCCTTACCAGTACCTGTCGCCAGGCAGCAAAGGCAAGATTGACCTCTACTCCTTCGGCGCCGACGGCAAAGAAGGCGGCACTGAACACGACACCGACATCGGTAACTGGGATAACTGATGCCCCACCTTGTAGGAGCGGACTTGTCCGCGATGGCCGCCAGTTACAGGCAATCCTTGGATTGCAGTGCGCGGCCAATCACCATCGCGGATGAATCCGCTCCTACAAAACCGCCCGCGTCCAAGCGGGTGGTACATGGCAGTGGCGGCTTCACCCTGATCGAGCTGTTGGTGGTGATCGTCATCATCGGCTGCATGCTCAGCTTGGCGGTGTTCTCCATGGGTAACACCGGCGGTGGCCGGGAGCTGCGCGGCGAGGCTGAGCGCTTGGCGGCGGTGGTGGCTTTGTTGCTGGAAGAGGCGACCCTGGACAACCGCGAATACGGCCTGCAGCTGCGTAACGACGGCTATCGGGTGCTGGCCTATGACGATGTCAGCGGGCTCTGGGCACCCGCGCCGCAGACCACCGACTATCGCCTGCCCAGCTGGATACGCCTGGATCTGCAACTGGAAGGCGCGGCATTGAAGCTGCCGCAAGTGGCCAGCAAGGATGATGACGATGACGAAACGCCGGCCAACGCCAAGCTGCAACCGCAACTGTTACTGCTTTCCAGTGGTGAGCTGTCGCCCTTTCACCTGCAGTTGAGCGATCGCCGCCCCGCCGGGCAAGCCTACGAGCTGACCAGCGACGGTTTTAGCCTACCTCAGGCCACTGCGGCCCAGGGGCGCAAATAATGGCCAGGTTACCGCTGGCCGGCGCCGGGCGAAGCGTAGGGTGGACAACCGCGAAGCGTTGTCCACCGTGGATATCCTGGCCAATTGGTGGGCAAGCTGCGCGTTGCCCACCCTACGGACTGCGCCAATATGGCTTCACCCTGTTGGAGGTGCTGGTGGCGCTGGCGATCTTTGCCAGTGTCGCCGCCGTGCTGCTGACCGCCAGCGCCCGCAGTTTGCAAAATGCCGCGCGGCTGGAAGAGAAAGCCCTGGCCGGTTGGGTGGCCGACAATTACCTGACCGAATTGCAGCTGGCCGAAACGCCACCGGATACCGGTAACGACCAACGTGAGCTGGAGTTCGGCGGCCGCCACTGGCAGCTCTACAGCGAAACTGTCACCACCAGTGATCCGGGCATGCGCCGGGTCAATCTGTGGGTGGCGCTGCCGCCAGGTTTGCGGGACAACTCGCCGGTAAAGGAGCGCTCCACTGTGACGCTGACCGGCTTTGTCGGGGTGCGGCAATGAGTCAATGTCAGCGCCCATGCGCGACTTCAATCAATAGCCATAGCGCGGGTTTCACCTTGCTGGAAGTGCTGATCGCCATCGCGATTTTTGCCTTTCTGGCCCTCGGCACCTACCGCATGTTGGCCAGCGTGTTGGCCAGCGATGAGGCCACCCGCCGCCATGAGTTGCAGTTGCGCGAACTGCAACGGGCCTTTGCCGTGCTGGAGCAAGACCTGGCCCAGGTTGGCCCCCGGCCGATCCGCGATGCCTTCGGCGAGCCGCGCCCGGCGCTGGTCGGTGACGCCGAACCGGCGGCCATGGAGTTCAGCCGTTTGGGTTGGCGCAATCCGTTGGGTACGCCGCGCTCAGCTTGGCAGCGGGTGCGCTGGGAGTTGGTCGGCAGCACCTTGCAACGCAGCTATTGGACGGTGCTCGACCAGGCCGTCGACAGCCAGCCGTTGCCGCAAAAAGTGCTGACGGAGGTGCGCAGCCTGGAGTTGCGCTACCTCGACAGCCAAGGCAATTGGCTCACCGAGTGGCCCTCGGCGCAGGATGACAGCGACCCGAAAACTCGCCTGGTGCAATTGCCACGGGCGGTGGAGATCCGCCTGGAGCATGCCCGCTACGGTCTGCTGACGCAGTTGCTGCGGCTGCCCGACATGCCTAAGCCGAAGAAGAAGGTCCCAGAGGGCGGCAACCCCGAACAACCGAATGGTGACGGCAGCGCGCCGGTCCCGGAGGTCGCGCCATGATCGCGCCGAGCCGCAGTGGGCAGCGTGGTGTGGCACTGATTACCGTGCTGTTGGTGGTGGCCATCGCCACCGTAGTTACGGCCGGGATGATTGCCCGTCAGCAGCTGAGTATTCGCAGCAGCAGCAATCAGCTGAGCGCCCGTCAAGCCTGGCATTACGCCTTGGGCGGCGAGGCCTTGGCACAGGCCATGCTGGCCCGTGACCTGAAGCAAGGCGGCAAACAGAGCCAGCCGGTCGATCACCTGCGTGAAGCCTGGGCCAAAAAGCTGGCACCGTTCGAAGTCGACGAGGGCCGCATCAGCCTGCAGATCGAAGACCTGGCCGGACGCTTTAACCTGAACAGCCTGGTGGTTAACCAGCAAGTTAATCCCACGGCGCGTAAACGCTTTGAACGCCTGTTACGGCACCTGCAAATCGACCCGCAGTATGCCGACCGTTTGGTCGACTGGCTGGATGAAGGTCAAGACCCAAGCGGCGCTTCCGGCGCCGAAGACAATCAGTATTTGCTGCTGCAGCCGGCCTATCGCACCGGCAATCGGCGGCTGCAGGATGTCTCCGAGTTGCGCTTGCTGCTGGAGCTCAGCGAGCGCGATTACCGGCGCCTGCAGCCCTATGTCAGCGCCCTGCCGGCGGACGCCAAACTGAACGTGAATACCGCCAGCGCCTTGGTACTCTCCACCCTGAGCGATACCCTGAGCCTGCAACAGGCCCAGGAGTTGGTTCAGGGCCGTGGCGCCGAGGGTTACCGCACGCCGGCAGATTTTACTGCGCAGCCGGCGCTGGCTGCGGCCGGCGGTCAACTGAATGACTTGGCGGTGAGCAGCAGCTTTTTCCAGGCCCGCAGCGAAGTCCAGTTGGGAATGCGCAAGCGGGTGTTGATCAGTGTTTTGCAACGCGAAGCAGACGGCCGGGTGCTGGTGCTGCAACGGGATTTAGGCCAATCAGCACGGGTGCTGGTGACGGATAAGAAGCTTGAGGAACAATAAGCATGATCGATTGCCTGTTTTTACCCGCCGACTGCGCCGCCGAGTTGAGCGCCGACACCCAGCTGTATTGGCAGCCGCTGAATGCTGAGGGCATGCCGCTACGCTGGGCCGAGTGCAGCACCGAGCTGACCGGCCGCAGCCTGGCGCTGGTGTTGCCGATGGCGGTGGCCAGCGCCTGCGCGGTGAAGCTGCCGACCGTCAAAGCCCGCTGGTTGCGCCAAGCCTTGCCCTATGCGGTGGAGGAATTGCTGGCCGATGAGGTTGAGCAATTGCACTTGGCCTTGGGCGAGCCGCTGGACGATGGTCGGCATCTGCTGCTGGCGGTGCGCCGCAGCCTGCTGCAAGGCTGGCTGGCGCAACTGGCGGCGCAGGGGCTGCAGGTCGCGGCGATTTATGTGGATGCCGACCTGCTGCCTCGTGAGGGCACCCAAGTGTTACTGCATGGCGAGCACGGCCTGCTCGGTGGTGCCGGGGAATTGCGCCTGGCCTTTAACCGCCGCGATTGGAACAGCCTCGCCGGCGGCCTGATTGAGCCGCCACAGCTGATCGAAGAAGCGTGCCCCTGGCCGTTGCTGGCGGCTGGGCAAGCCCAGGCGATCAACCTGGCTCAGGGCGAGTTCGCCGTGCAACAGGGTTCGGGCAACTGGCGGGTGTGGCGCAGCGTGGCGGCGCTGGCGGGCCTCTGGCTGGTGCTGCAGCTGGGTTTCGATCTGGGCCAGAGCTGGTATTTGCAGCGCCAAGGCGACAGTTATGCGGCGGCCAGTCAGGCGCTGTACAAGGAGTTATTTCCCGCTGACACGCGCATCGTCAACCTCAAGGCGCAGTTTGCCGAGCACTTGAATGCCGGCGCCGTCAGCAACCAGGGCAGCTTCTTTGGCTTGCTCAATCAAGCCACCAGTGCCTTGGGGGACGCGTCGCAACTGACCGTGCAGCAGCTGGATTTCAGCCAGGAGCGCGGCGATCTGGCCCTGCAACTGCAGGCTGCGGATTTTGCCAGCCTTGAGCAATTGCGCCAGCGCCTGCAGCAAGCCGGTTTGCAGGTGCAACTCGGCTCGGCCAGTCGCGAGGCGCAAGGCGTCAGTGCGCGGATGATCATTGGCGGTGGCGTATGAGTGCCCTACAGAACTTGAGCGCGCGCTTAGAGTTGCAACTGCGCAGTTCGCCGCTGTGGCAGCGCTGGCAACAACTGCCGCCGCGCGACCGCTTGGCCTTACTCGGCCTCGGCGGGTTCTTCGCCGCCTTGCTGGTTTACCTGCTGATCTGGCAGCCGGTGCAGCAGCAATTGCAGGCCTCGCGCAATTGGTACGCACAGCAAAGCGAGCTGCACCAGTACCTGTTGGCGCACGCCGACGAAGCCCGGCAAGTGGCTGCCGCACCGCTGCAACACGTTGATCCCGAAGCCTTACAAGGCCTGGTAACCAGCAGTGCACAAACCGCCGGGCTGAGTATCGAGCGGGTCGACAGCGACGCCGGCGGCCTGCAAGTCAATCTGGCGCCGAGTGCCTTTGCCAACTTGCTACCCTGGTTGCAGCAACTGCAAAGCAGCGGCGTTAGCTTCGCTGAAGTCAGTCTGGAGCGTGGCGAGAATGGCTTGGTGCTGGCGCGCCTGAGCCTGGCGGTCAGCCACTAAGCTTGGGTGCGTGGGGTGTAGAGCTTTGCGTAGGGTGGGCTTCAGCCCAACGGGTCTGTTGGCTATAAGTGCGGTGGACTGAAGCCCGCCCTAGCAACTACATTTTTCAACGGCTTGTTAAAGCGGCAACTCTCAAGGAGCAAGGATTGATGAACTGGTGGGCGGATTTTGCTTGGCTGATTGGCCTGGTTATCACCTTGTTGCACCTGCTCGGCATAGCTGCGGCGCTGCATGCGGTACTGAGCGTGCGCACCGCCCAAGGCACCATCGCCTGGGTGTTGTCGCTGGTGTTGCTGCCCGAGCTGACCCTGTTGCCTTACCTGGTGTTTGGTCGCAGTCGCTTCGCAGGTTATATCGCCGCCCGCCGCCAGGAAAACCAACAAATGCTGCGCGCCGCCCATGCCCAGGGTTGGCCGCTGACCAGCGACAGCCATGCCGTCGAGGCCGGCTTGCCGGAGCTGGCGCAACTGACCGGCATGCATTGCCGTGGCGGTAATCAGGTGCGCTTGCTGATCAATGGTGAAGACAGCTTTGCCGCGATGCTGCGCTCGATGCGGGCGGCGCGCGAGCTGATTATCGTGCAGTTTTTTATCATCCGCGCCGACAGTCTCGGGCACAGTCTGCAACAAACGCTGCTCGAACGGGCGGCGGCGGGCGTGCGGGTCTACCTGCTGTTTGACGGAATCGGCAGCCACGATTTGCCCAGCAGCTATGTCCAGACGTTGCGCGCCGGCGGCGTGCTGATCCAGGCCTTCAAGGCGCGCAGCGGGCTGATCAATCGCTTCCAGTTAAACTTTCGCAACCACCGCAAAATCGTGGTGGTGGATGGCGAGGTGGGTTTTGTCGGGGGCCACAATGTCGGCGTCGAATACCTCGGCCTCAAGCCGCCGCTGGCGCCCTGGCGCGACACCCATATCGAGGTGCGCGGGCCGGCGGTGGTCGACCTGCAACTGTGCTTCAGCGAAGACTGGTACTGGGCGACCCAGCAACTGCCCGAATTGCAGCTAAAACCCCAGCAAAACAGCGGCAGCATGCATTGCCAGGTGATTGCCGGCGGCCCGGCGGATCGCCAGGAAACCACTCAGCTGATGTTCCTCGCGGCGATTCATCGCGCCCGGCGGCGGATCTGGATTACCTCGCCCTACTTTGTCCCCGACGAAGCCATCGGCGCCGCGCTGCGCTTGGCGGTGCTGCGCGGGGTCGAGGTGCGCTTGCTGTTGCCCTCACGGCCGGACCATAAAGTGGTGTATGCCGCCTCCAGCCTGTATGCCTATAAGGCGGTGGCCGCCGGCATTCAGGTGTACCGCTATGGGCCGGGCTTCTTGCACCAGAAGGTGGTGCTGATTGACGACGAATTAGCCGCCATCGGCAGCGCCAACCTGGACAACCGCTCGCTGCGGCTGAACTTCGAAGTGATGCTGCTGACGGTGGACCGCGACTTTGCGACGGCGGTCGAGCAGATGCTCAACGCCGACTTCGCCCTGTCACGGCAAATCAGCGTGGACGAGGGCAGCCAGGTCAGCTTCTTACCGCGCTTATGGATGCGCCTGGCCCTGCTGTTTGCACCGATTTTGTAACTGCCGGCAAATAAACTCGGCGCACACCCAAGCGCCAGCACTGCCGGTCTTGAGCTTGTTGTATAAGCATGGATGTCATTTATTCGCGTATGGCCCGAGCGCTTAACGCCCCCGTCATTTAGGAGTTCCCATGGACCCGGCCATCACCCTGTTTGTCAGCATGTTCACCACCCTGCTGGCGATTATTAATCCGCTGGAGGCGATTCCGGTGTTCCTCGGTTTGCTGCAGGGCAAAGACGACGCCGAGCACCGTCGGGTGGCGCGTAAGGCCTGCCTGTACGCGCTGCTGCTGATGCTGTTTTTCCTGATCTTTGGCAACGTCTTGCTGCGTCTGTTTGACGTGCCGCTGAGCATGGTACGGGTGGTGGGAGGGGTGATTTTGATGCGCATCGGCTTTGAGTTATTTGCCCCCTCAGCCAACAGCAATCTGATCCCCAAGGGCGGCAATGGCTCGCAGGATATTGCCTTTATTCCCATGGCGATGCCGATCATGTTCGGTCCCGGCGCGATTGCCACAGTGATAGGCCTGACTAGCACCATCAAGGACTCCGAGCGGGCGTTGTTGTCGGGCGCTGCGGTGGTGCTGGCGATGGTCGCCACCATGCTGACGGTGTATTTATCGCTGCGTTATGCGAAAAACATCCTGACTAAAATCGGCCCGCAAGGCATCGACGCCGCGACCCGGATCGTTGGTTTCTTTGTGGCGGCCATGGGAGTTGGTTTGATCTTTCACGGCAGCGTGGAGTTTCTGCAGTCCTACGGCGTGCTGCTTGGCGGCGCAGCGGGGCATTGAGCTGCGCCACCAGGACGAGGCTGTTAAGGGTCGCCAGACTTAAGCCGCTGCTTGCTTCACTTGAGCTTCCAGCTCCACTTTGAGCGCGGGGTCGAGCTTGAGCTGGCGGGCCAGTTCGTCGAGATAAGCGCGCTCCATAAAGTGTTCTTGATCGACCAGCAGTACGCTGGCCAGGTACATCTCGGCGGCCATTTCCGGGGTGCTGGCGGCGCTGGCCACCTCGACCGGGTCTAGCGGTTTATTCAGTTCGGCGCTCAGCCAGTGCTGCAACTGCGGGTCGCTGCTGAGCTTGCTGAACTCACCTTCAATCAACTGCCGCTCGCGGGCGTCGACATGGCCGTCGGCTTTGGCGGCGGCCACCAGTGCTTTGAGAATGGCCTGGCTGTGTTGTTCGGCGGCCAGCGCCGGCAGCCGATCAACGGTTTGCGGTTCCGGCTGCGCCACGCCACCTTGCTGACTTTGCCAGTTGCCATAGGCCTTATAGGCCAGCACGCCAAGGGCGGCCAAACCGCCATAGGTAAGGGCTTTACCGCCCAGGTTGCGGGCGGTTTTATTGCCCATCAGCAAGCCCATGGCGCCCGCCGCCAGGGCACCGCCGCCGGCACCGCTGAGCAAACTGCCAAGCCCGCCGCTGCCACCGAGTAAGTCGCTCAGGCCACCGCCGGCAGAGGGCGCAGGGTTGCCTTGGCGCGCCGGCGAGTTGTTGCCTTGCAACGCTTGCTGGCCGGATTTAAGCAATTGATCGAGTAAGCCACGGGTAATCATCAGAGCAACTCCAGAGGGCTGTCAGTCATGTCAGGTCAGCGCTCAGGGTAAAGCCAAGTGTGCGTTGGTGGGACAGTCGGAGTGCTTCGAGATGTTGCCTGCCGCCTCGCCGCTGTGCTCGCGCATGCGGCGGAGATGACCCGCCGCACTAACAGGCTGACGTACAAGCCCGCTTGCCGTTGCCCGAGCGCTTAGCTAGGCGGATTTATCCCGGCCTGCTGGCGATACTCAGTCGCCGCACCCAGTAGCCAGTCACGAAACGCCTGCAAGGTAGCGGACTCGACCTTGCGCTGCGGCACCATCAGGTAATAACCCTTGTCGCTCTGCACGCTGTATTGATGTGCGATCACCAGACGGCCCTCGGCCAGTTCGCGCTGGATCAAAAACGGTGGGATCAGGGCGATGCCCATCTCGTGCATGGCCGCCTGCGCCAGCATCGAAAACAGCTCATAACGCGGCCCGCTCATGTCGCGCGGGATGTTCAAGCCCTGGGCATTGAACCACTGGCGCCAGGCATAGGGGCGGGTGCTCTGTTGCAGCAGCGGCAAGTTTGCGATTTGCTCGGCGCTCAGCTGGCCCTGCTCGGCCAATAGGCTCGGGCTGCACACTGGTAGTAAATTTTCCGACATCAGGAAGTAGGCTTCGGTGCCCGACCAATCGGCGTCGCCAAAGTAGATCGCGGCGTCCAGCTCGGTGTCGGCAAACAGAAAGGGCCGGGTGCGGTTGGTCAGGTTGACCGTGACTTGTGGGTTCAGCGTTTGAAACTGTTTCAGTCGGGGTAGCAACCACTGGGTACCGAAGGTCGGCACCACCGCCAGTTCCAAGCTGCCGGCACCGGGTTGGCCCATCACCGCCAGGGCGTCGCGCTCCACCGCATCCAACTGCGCCGCCACCCGCCGGCTGTACGACAAGCCGGCCTCGGTGAGCTTGACCCCACGGCGCGAGCGGCGGAACAACTCGATGCCGAGAAAGGCCTCCAGCCCGGCGATTTGCCGGCAGATGGCGCTCTGGGTCAGGGCCAGTTCATCGGCGGCCTTGGTAAAACTCTGATGCCGAGCGGCGGCTTCGAAGCTGATCAAGGCGGTGGTGCTGGGGATTTTGCGGCGCATGCTGGGCTTCCTGGGCTATGCCCCAATTGCGTGTTGAACCAATGTAGGGTGGGCTTCAGCCCACCGCGTGCCATCTTGGTGGGCTGAAGCCCACCCTACGGGTGATATTGCGGCGTACTTCAGGTCTTTTATGCGAATGCTGCACTTTAAACCGGCTTATCGAGACTAAAAACCCAGTTCGAAGTGCGAAATTAGCACAACGGCGTGCGAATTCCTCGGTTGTCGGACAAGGCGTGGGTGGCTAGGCTTAACTCATAGGAACTTTCGCCTACCCGCTACTGCGGGTAGGCCACCACCACGCGATTTTTGAGGATTGGATTATGGCCGGCAAGGCAAGCTTCAACTGGGAAGACC
>JAIERD010000288.1 GCA_019747155.1 Pseudomonadaceae bacterium | reverse complement strand
TCTTGCTGCAAGACGACGATGGCCAGATCATCGACGCCCACTCGATCTCCGCCGGCCTCGACTATCCCGGCATCGGCCCTGAGCACGCCTGGTTGCATGAGATTGGCCGGGTTGAATACTGCTCGATCAAAGACGACGAAGCCCTTGAAGCCTTCCACAAGTGCTGTCGTCTGGAAGGCATCATTCCGGCCCTGGAAACCGCCCACGCTTTGGCCGAAGTGTTTAAGCGCGCACCGAGCCTGCCGAGCGATCACCTAATGGTGGTGAACCTGTCCGGGCGCGGCGACAAAGACATGCAAACCGTTATGCACTACATGGAACAAGACGCGCAGGAGCAACACGCATGAGCCGCATTAAAAGCCGCTTTGCCCAGCTAAAAGAGCAAAACCGCGCCGCCTTAGTGACCTTTGTGACTGCGGGCGACCCGGATTACGCCACCTCCCTGAGCATCCTCAAAGGCCTGCCGGCGGCCGGTGCTGATGTGATCGAGCTGGGCATGCCGTTCACCGACCCAATGGCCGATGGTCCGGCGATTCAGCTGGCCAATATCCGCGCCCTCGGCGGCCATCAGGACATGCTGAAAACCCTGCAAATGGTCCGCGAATTTCGCACCGACGACCAAGACACTCCGCTGGTGCTGATGGGCTACTTCAACCCTATTCACCACTACGGCGTGCCGCGCTTTATCGAGGAGGCCAAGGCCGCTGGGGTTGATGGCCTGATAGTGGTCGATCTGCCACCCGAGCATAACGAAGACCTCTGCGACCCGGCCCAAGCCGCCGGCCTGGACTTTATCCGCCTGACCACCCCGACCACCGACGACGTGCGCCTGCCGACCGTCCTCAACGGCAGCTCGGGTTTCGTCTACTACGTGTCGGTAGCCGGCGTAACCGGTGCTGGGGCCGCGACCCTTGAACACGTCGAACAAGCCGTAGCGCGCCTACGTCGGCATACCGATCTGCCGATCAGCATTGGCTTCGGCATCCGCACCCCGGAGCACGCGGCCACCATCGCCCGCCTGGCCGACGGCGTGGTAGTAGGCTCGGCCCTGATCGACCAAATCGCCAACGCCGCCTCGCCCCAGCACGCCATCGATGGCGTCCTGGGTCTGTGCCGGCAACTGGCCGAAGGCGTACGCGGTGCTCGCCTGTAAGGTCAATGCACAAGGCCTCATTCGTAGGCTGGGCTTCAGCCCACCGCCTATGAACGAGGCAATTTTGGTGGGCTAAAGCCCACCCTACGTGCTGAGTCGTACCCACAAAGCCGCTGCCACCCTCAGGTTGCCGCGGCTTTGTGCTGTCTGGGATTTTTTTTCAGCGGGCAGGCGGCTATCGATAAACGCAATAAATGGAATCACCACGGCTGATTTTTTTCACTGCGCGACTACTGCGAGACTTGCTTCAACGCCGGAAACGGCAACCGTTGAAGGAAATTAAACATGCAACGCACTAATCAATTACGCACCCTCAGCCTGTTCGCCATCCTCAGCTTGGCGGGTATTCAAGCCCAAGCCGAGCCTGTTACAGCGGGCCACCAGCCACAGCAAGTGGCGGAAAATGGTAGCGAACGGACCATTGAGCGCGCCAACAAGTTACGCGCCGAGCAGGCGCAAAAGCTCGCAGAGAATGGCAGTGAACGCAGCCCTGGCCGCAACCGCAAACTGCTCGACAAACAGCCACAGCAACTGGTGGAAGGCGGCAGCGAACGCAGCCCAGAACGGGCGACACGGGGTAGCAAACTACGCGATGAGCAGGCGCCAACCGTTGCCGAAGGTGGCAGTGATCGGCTGCTGATTTGGCACCAACAACGTTCGGCTTAATGACCCGGTGCCAAGCGCCCAAGTGCAATAAACAAAGCCCCGCAGCGCACTGCGGGGCTTTGTTATGTCGGCGGCAAAGTGAAGCTGGGCCTCAGGCGGCCAAGCGCTCGGCACGGCGCAGGTAAAGGCCAATCGCCAAGCCCAGGCAACACAGCGCGATCACGTAATAGGCCGGGCCCAAGGCGCTAAACTTCAGCAAATAGGCCACCGCCATCGGGGTTAAACCGCCAAAAATCGCGTAGGCCAGGTTGTAGGAAAACGACAAACCGCTAAAGCGCACCGCCGGCGGAAACGCCGTCACTAATACTCGCGGTATGGCGCCGATCATGCCGACGCTCAGCCCGGTCAGGGCATAGAGCGGTAGCAACCAGTCGGGATGCGCCGCTAGGTTGCTGTAAAAACTCCAGGTCAAGCTGGCCATCAGCAAACTGCCGCACAGCAGCACCCGGCCGGCGCCGAAACGGTCGGCCAGCCAACCGGCGCCAACACAACCGAAACTCAGGCAGACAATCGCCAGACTGTTGGCCTGCAGGGTTTGCGCCGGGGCAAAACCGTAGGCGCTTTGCAGCACGCTGGGGGTCATCAGAATCAACACCACAATCGCCGCCGACAGCACCCAGGTCAGCAGCATCGACAGCACTATGGCGCGGCGATGGTCGCGCAGCACCGCTTTGAGCGGGACTTCGTCGGCCAGGGCGCGGCGCAGTTGCAGTTCGGCAAACACCGGGGTTTCTTCCAGCCAGCGGCGCAAATACACCGAGAACAGGCCAAATACACCACCGAGCAAAAACGGCAAACGCCAGGCAAAGTCCAGCAGCTCTTGAGCGCTAAAGACCCGATTAATCAGGGTCGCCACCAGCGAGCCAAGCAGGATGCCGATGGTCAAGCCGCTGGTCAGAGTGCCGCAGGCAAAGCCGATACGCCGCGCCGGTACGTGCTCGGCGACAAACACCCAGGCGCCCGGCACTTCACCGCCAATCGCCGCGCCCTGCACGATGCGCAGCAGCAATAGGCAGAGCGGCGCCCAGACACCAATTTGCGCGTAAGTCGGCAGCAAGCCCATCAACAGGGTCGGCACCGCCATCATGAAAATACTCAGGGTGAACATCCGTTTGCGCCCAAGCAAGTCGCCAAAATGCGCCAGCACGATGCCGCCCAAGGGCCGCGCCAGATAGCCAGCGGCGAAGATGCCGAAGGTCTGCAGCTGACGCAGCCACTCGGGCAAGTCGGGTGGGAAGAACAACTTGCCGACCACGGCGGCAAAAAACACAAAGATGATGAAGTCGTAAAACTCCAGCGCGCCGCCTAAGGCCGACAGCGACAGGGTTTTGTAATCACTGCGGTTCAACGGCCGGGCGGCGACCGGCTCAGGGGCTAGCACAGGGGGCATACAGGCTTCTCACTCAACGAATTCAGACCGGCCCGCACCATAGCAAATTGTGCAGCGCCGACACAGACACCGCCGTTGGTCCGCCCCGTGAAGCAAATAAACCACAGTGTCATCGTTTCCGCTGCCGCGGCTCTATATACTTCGCGGCGACGGAACCTGGCTTAACAGGCAGGGTCCATGCTTATCCGTGCCATTTAATAAAAAATCAGGGGCAGAGGCTCCCAGGCATGCACGAACTCGAACAAGAAGATCCAATCCCACAAGGCGATTTGGCCTTGCAAATCACCGCGTTGCCCCGTGAAACCAACGGTTTTGGCGATATTTTCGGCGGCTGGCTGGTAGCCCAGATGGACCTCGCCGGCACCGCCATGGCCAGCAAAATCGCTGGCGGCCGGGTGGCCACTGTGGCGATTGATCGCATGGCCTTTCTGGTGCCAGTGGCGGTCGGCTCGCAGCTGTCGTTTTACACCCAGGCGCTGGAGAGCGGGCGCAGCTCGATCCAGCTGATGATTGAGGTGTGGAGCGATGACCCGACCTCCGGCGACTGGCGCAAGGTCACCGAAGCGGTACTGGTGTTCGTCGCCATCGACGGTAGCGGTCGTACCCGGCCCTTACCGCCACGTCGTTAAGCCTCATCGCCCGCGCGCTTTAGGCTTAGTAATCGCTAAGCGAACGCGGCGGGATGGCGGCGCGTAAGGCATTGAGTATCGCCAGCGCATCGATCACCTCCTGCGCCACGGCGCCGGCCACCGGTGATAAGTAGCCAGCCGCCGCCAAGCCCATGCCCACCAGGCTCAGGGCCATGCCGCCGAGCGCGCTTTGCAGGGCGATCCGGCGCATCCGCCGGCCGATATGCAGCAATTCATCAACCCGCTGCAGCGAGCTGTCGAGTATCACCGCACCCGCCGCCTCGGCCGTCACGTCACTGGCCTGGCCAAAGGCGATGCCAACCGTGGCGGCCGTCAGCGCCGGCGCATCGTTAATCCCGTCACCGACAAACACCGTATTGGCCCGCAGCGTTTCGGCGCGGATCAGCGCCAGTTTCTGCTCCGGGCTTTGGCTGGCGTAAACCTCGTCAATCCCGACCTGCGCGGCCAGGTAGCGCACTTCACTTTCGCGGTCGCCGGAAACCAACAGCAGCCGCTCGAAGCCATGCAGCGGCATCAGGTGATTAATAAAGGATTTGCCCTCGGCCCGTGGCGCATCGTGAAACCGGCAGGCGCCGGCGTACTGCCCGGCCAGCAGCACGATGCACTCCAGGCCATCGGCGCTGGGCGCCAGCAAGGCGGCAGCGGCTGGCAGTTGCAGCAGCAGTTGCTTGCGGCTAGTCACCTGCACCGGCTGGCCGTTAATCACCCCACGCAAACCTTGGCCGGGACGTTCACTGACAGCGCTGGCCTCCAGCAATTCGAGGCCAGCGGTCTGCGCCGCCGACAAGATCGCACCGGCCAAGGGATGGCGGGAATAGCGTTCCAGGCTGGCCAGCGCCAGCAGCACCTGGTTGGCGCTAAAACCGGGGGCGGGCAGCACCTCGGTCAGGCTCGGCTGGCCACAGGTAAGAGTGCCGGTCTTGTCGAAGATTGCCACCCGGCAGGTGTCGATTTTCTCCAACACCGCCGGGTCTCTGATGATGATGCCGCGTCGCGCCGCCAGTGACACCGAGCTGATGATACTAACCGGAATCGCGATCAACAGCGGGCAGGGCGTGGCCACCACCAACACCGCCAAAAAGCGCAGCACCTCACCGCTCAAGGCCCAGGCCAGCAGGGCAATCGCCACCGCCAACGGCGTGTACAGCGCGCCCAATTGATCGCCCAGCCGGCGCAGCTGCGGCCGCCGTTGCTCGGCGTCGCGCATCACCTGCATGATTTTCGCGTAGCGCGACGCCTGGGCAGTTTGTTCGGCGCGAATGGTCAGCGCGCCCTCGCCATTAATCGCCCCCGACAGCACCAGCGAACCCGGCACCTTGGCCAGCACATAAGGCTCGCCGGTCAGGTAGGACTCATCCATGCTGCTCCGCCCGTCGAGCACCACGCCGTCCACCGGACAGGCCTCGTGGGGTAACAGCAAAATCTCATCACCGACGCCGATCTGCTCCAACGGCAGATCAACCCAGGCGTCGGCACGCTTGCAGTGCGCCAGCAACGGCAACCGCTTGGCCAAGGCCTGCAGGGCGAAGGAGGCGCGGCGCACCGCGTAGGCCTCCAGCGCCTGACCGCTGGCCAGCATCAACACCACCAGGCTGGCGGCCAGATACTGCGCAAGCCACAGCGCCGTAACTATGGCGATGCCGGCCAACAGGTCGGCACTCAACTCGCGGCGGGCCAAGCGGCGCAGAATTTCCAGCAACAACGGCAGGCCGCCGCCCAGCAATACGGCAAACAACGGCCACAGCGCCCAGGGCTGGCCGAGCAGCTCGCCGGCGGGCCGCCACCAATAAGCCAGAACTAAATGCAGCAACAGGCCGACTAAACTACCGAGGGCAATCCAGTTGGCCAGCTGAGACCCCTTGGCCACTGCCGAAATCGCCTTGTGCATGACATTCCACCCTTATTCACGTGCCTGCAGCTTAGAGAGCGGGGCAGCCATTTGCCTTGGCCTTTCGTCCTGACTGCGGTCAAATACCCGCCAACCGATCAAGGAACCCTCCAATGAAGCCGCCATTAACCGCCACGCCGCCCGCGCAAATCGACACCCTGATGCTCGGCGAGTTGCACTGCTGGCGCATCCGCCACGCCGATGCCGAACTGCTGATCAGCCAACAAGGCGCGCAAGTCTTAAGCTATCAGCGCGGCGAACAGCCGCCGTTGATCTGGCTCAGCGAAGACGCCGCCTACCAGCGCGGGCAAAGCGTGCGGGGCGGCGTGCCGGTCTGCTGGCCGTGGTTTGGCGACCTGGGGCGCAACCCGCCCGCCGTCCAGGCGTTGCTGGCCGAGCCGAGCGGTGCGCCGTTTCACGGCGGCGTGCGGACTCTGGATTGGCAGTTGCTGGCCATTGAACCCGACGCCGAGGGTGTCAGCCTGCAGTTCGCCTGCCCGCCGCCCGCCACTGCGGCCAATTGGCCGGCAGCGCTGGAGCTGCAACTGAGCATCCGCCTCGACCAGCGCCTGCGCATCAGCCTAACCAGCCATAACGCTGGCAGCACAGCGCTGACCATCAGCCAGGCGCTGCACAGCTACTTTGCCGTCAGTGATATTGCGCAGGTTGAGGTCGAAGGTCTGGCCGATTGTCGCTATATCGAAACCCTAGAGGACTGGCAGCCGCGCCAGCAGCAGGGGCCGTTGCGCTTTAGCGGTGAGACTGACCGTATCTATCAAGATCTTCCCTCACGTCTGAGCATTCGCGATCCCGGCTGGCAGCGCCGCGTTTGCCTGGAGAGCCACGGCTCCAGCTCGGCGGTGCTGTGGAACCCCTGGATCGACAAGGCCGCGCGCCTCAGTAGCTTTGCTGCGGATGCTTGGCAGCGGATGCTCTGCATCGAAACCGCCAACGTCTGGGACGACTGCCGCCAACTAACCCCTGGCACCAGCCATAGCCTGGGCCTGACGCTATGGAGCGAACCGCTGTAAACCACAACCTTGCTAAACCAGACCGATAGCCATGTGCCATGTCGCCGTTTGTTTGCGTCCGACTATGCTCATAACTTCCTTAACCGTTGCGGATTAACAACCCATGCGCAAAGTCGCCTTAATCGTCGATGACAGCCGAGTCTCGCGGATGATGCTAAGCAGCCTGCTGCTTGCCGAAGACCCCAGCTGGCAGGTATTTGAAGCCAGCAATGGCGCCGAAGCGCTGGGCATGGCCGAGCAACATCAGCCGAGCCTGATAAGCCTGGACATCAACATGCCGGTAATGGATGGCTTTGAGGCCGCAGCCCAGCTGCGACCGCTGCTGCCCAGCGCCACCTTAGTGTTTCTCAGCGCTAACGTGCAGGCTTCCAGCCGCGCCCGCGCCGAAGAACTGCAGGTACACTTTTTAGCCAAGCCAATTTCCCCAGCAGTTGCCCGTCAGGCCTTAGCGCTATGGGGTTCCGAACATGTTTAAGATGAGTCCGCTGGAGCTTGATGCGCTCGGTGAAATTTTTAATATCAGCGTTGGCCGAGCAGCCGCCTCACTCAGCGAGTTGACCCGCGAAGAGGTCAGCATGAGCGTGCCACTGGTGCATATTTTATCGCCGAAAAAGGCCGTCGAACTGCTCGACCCCGAGCACAAACTACGTATCACCAGTGTCAGCCAGCAGTTTAATGGCAGCTTTTCCGGCAAGGCTTTATTGATGTTCCCAGGCTCCAGCGGCCTGGAGGTGGTGCGGCTGATGCTCGGCGCAGAAATGCCCCTCGAGCAACTGACCGAGATGGAGCAAGATGCCATGAGTGAAATCGGCAATATCATCCTCAACACCTGTTTCTCCACCATCGCCGACATGCTCACTGAAAGCTTTGACTGTGAGCTGCCGATGTTTCAAATCAGCTCCACCCAGCAACTGCTGGATTCCGACAACGACCATGCCCAAGTACTTTTTGTCCAAATCCAGCTAGCCCTGGAACAGCGCAATCTTGAAGGCTATGTAGCCTTCGTGATGGGTAACGCCTCACTGCTTAACCTGCATAACGCGGTGACGCGCTTTCTCAGTGGAGCCAGCACGGCATGAGCGAAAATTGCACACTGCTGAGCGCCGCCTTAGGCAAAATGCACACTGGCGTGCTGATTGTTGATGAGCAGCTGCGCATTTGCTTTATCAACCAATGGTTACAACGCGTACTGCGCAGCCAATCCGCGTGGCGCGCTGAAATCCCCTTGCTGGAGCTGCTGCCCGAGCTTGAGGGCTCGCGACTGCTACGCACGATCAACCAAGCGCTGCAAAGCGGCTTGCCCGCCGTACTTTCACCAAGCCTAAATACCCAGCCATTGCCGTTGTTCCATCCGCAATTCAATGGACACGACGCCGAAGAGCCGCAGCCGATGGCCCACTCACTGCAGGTTATCCCGCTGCGCCAGGACGGCTTGCACCATTGCCTGGTTGCCGTCACTGACCTGAGCGCCAGCATGCGCCGCGAGACCTTGCTCAAAGCCCAGGCGGAAAAACTCGGCATCCAGTCGCTCACCGACGAGCTGACCGGCGTCGCCAATCGCCGGCGCATGAACCAGTATCTGGAAGAAGAAGTCCGCCGTGCGGCACGCTCGTACCGACCATTGAGTGTGATCTTGCTGGATATTGATCACTTCAAACAATTCAACGACCGCTTCGGTCATCTGGCCGGCGACGACTGCTTGATTCGCGTGGCACTGAGCCTGCAAGCCCGGGTCAGCCGCGCCGGTGACTTACTCGCCCGGTATGGCGGTGAAGAGTTTTGCGTGATCCTGCCCGACACCGACAGCGAAGCCGCGCTAGCCTTGGCCGAGTCGCTGCGGCTAAAGATTGCAGGCTTGAATATCGGGCATCCGATGAATAGCTGCGCGCCTACGCTGACCATCAGCCTGGGCGTTGCCACTTGGCTGCCCGGCCTGCCGGAAACCAGCACCGGCTTGCTGCTGAAAACCGACAACGCCCTGTATCGCGCCAAACAACAAGGCCGCAATTGCGTGGTCAGCCATGTCCGAGTGCCCTCCAGCAACGACTAAGATGGCCGCTACAGGTCGGCCTCTTCAACCAGTCGGACCTGCGTCGCGTCCAGCGCATAGGCGGCGTCGGCCAGGTCATTGCTGACCGGCTCAACCTTAAGCGTGCCAGTGACCCAGATCGGCGCGAAGATATCCGCAAGCTTAATCCCGTGCGGGTAGCGCACCAGAATCAGCTGATTGGGTGGCGGTGGCGGCACATGGATGCAGGCGCCCGGGTAGGGCACCAGAAAGAACAGGGTGCTCTTGCCCTTGGCATTGCTCTGCAGTGGCACTGGGTAGCCGCCAATGCGGATGTTCTTGCCGTTGAGGGCGGCCACCGTTTGGCTTGAGTACATCACCGCCGGCAGTTTTTTATCCTTCTGCTTAAGCCCGCCTTTATTGGTAAAAATACCATCGCCTTCGGCCGTGTCGTGGCTGATCTCCGGCATGGTCTCCAGGGCTTTACGGTCATGCGCGGTGAGCAGGCTGAGCCAGTCGGTTTCCGCCAGTTCGGCGCGGGCCAACGGGCTCAGCAGCAATAGGGCAAGCATCAATGAGAGGCGCATAGGTACTCGCGTAGGGTGGACAACCGCGAAGCGTTGTCCACCGTGAAATTCGGTTTTACGCTTGATCGATCGTAACCGCTCCATAAACCCCACCTTCAAATGATCCAAGTACGGTCTGATGCTGTGCTCCCGATTTCTTTCT
>JAIERD010000587.1 GCA_019747155.1 Pseudomonadaceae bacterium | reverse complement strand
TTTCATTACCGAAGAGGCTGTACCAGTCGACCCAGCCCTTTCCAGCATAAAAATGGTAAGGGGCGGCAGGCAGCCTTAAGTCTTCGCGGTAGCGCTCCTTGTACTCAGGCCCCATCTTGATGCCCAGCGCCTGAACTGCCGCCTGAGCTTCGGCGTAGGTATAGAAATTCTTCTTGGCTGGCATTGGCGTCAGACCTTGGTCAGCTGGCAGTTGGAATTGTTTTTAAGCCGCAACAGCATTCGCGCTTCCATGTCGCGGAGTTCTTGACGCATCTGTATCGCCGTAGGCTGCGTATAGACCAGACACGACTTGATGTCTTGATGGTGCATGGCGTTCTTGATCAAGAGTTGTGAGGCGCCACCCTGTGCCAAGCGCTGGCCATAGGCATGGCGGTGGCCGTGAGGTGTAGTGCCCGCCATCTTGTGATAATCAAGCCCAATCCGTTCAATGGCGAGCTCGTGGGCATCGCGAAACATGCGGTGCGAATAGGGGCGACCGTCTCTGTTGGTGAAGGCGTAGGGGTGATCCTCACCAGCCTTTGGCTTCACCCGCTGTTTCTGGTGGTAATCCAGCCACATGCCGAGAAATTCTTGCTCCTTATTAGGGAGATAAAAGAACACCTCAAAGCATTTACGATGATGGTCTGTAATCAGAGGATTCTTCCAGCCGAGGTGCAGCCGGTCGGTCGACTTCACCAGCTGTTTTCGCGGTTTCAGCCCATAGCGTCTTTCCAGCCAATTGTCGCGCCTGGTTCTGCCGTCAGGTGCCAGCCCTTTCTCTGGATGATACACACGGACGATGAGCTCCCCATCTTCAAAGCTAACGTCATCGTTCCATAGCGAAAGAGCTTCTGATAGACGCAAGCTCCCATAGTGCATCAGATAAGTTATGAGGACATTGCGAAGATCCGTCGGCCCACGTGAATCACGCGCCCGCCTGCGAAAACCATCGTAAATCAGCGGTTCGAAGTATTGCTCAGGAAAAGCCTTAGCGGGCGTTAGTCGCTCCATAGGTAGGCTCCTTGAGCGAATGACTCTCGACTGATCGGTCTGCGGCTTGGAACGCCACAGGTGGGATAGAAAGGCATTATCCCTTTTATGCGAATAGGCGGCCCAGTTCAGACGTTGCTCGTGCCGAGAGGCTTCCCGCCAGGGATTAAGTTGCAGATCGACATTCTCGTTGACCTCGGCTAGCCAATCTGAGAATCGCGTGACATGGCCGATCAGCTTGCTGGCATCGTCAGACGACCTTGCATCCCAGTAGAGGCCTGAGGGGTCGATTCGATCCATGATAGTGCCGCTGTAAAGCGAGTCTGAAAAAGCTATGAAGAGCGATCTTGCCGTGTCATGGAAGCGCTGATTGGCCTCCATGTACTCCAGCAGTAGTTGCACCGCAAAAGTCGCGGAGTCCTGCCAGGAACGACTCATGTGCTTGTAGAGGTACATGTATCGCGCAAACTGATCCAGAACACCATGCTCGGTGATGATGACCGGCAAGTCGACCTGAACGCCGATGGCATCCTTAACGAAGGTTCTGTACTCACGATGCGAATGTTCGAGGATTGTCGACATGAGTTGCCTGCAATGATTTAGGAATTTATGTACTAGATAGGGGTAACTCTAATACTGTATATCCATACATACAAGGCGAATTAGCTTCAGAAAATGAAATTTTCTACACAAAAAGTAGGATTTTGAGGAGTATTTAGGACTTCAATCGGGGGTAACTATTCGCAAAAGCTGCAACCATTCCAGGAGCAACCATTGGTCACCGGCAAAATCAGCGAGTGCGCCTCGCTCGGCGGGCGAAACACGGGCTCGATGTAGTCGATCGGAAACTCTGCAGACATAACCACTCACTCACACAGACGGCTTAGCCGCCAATAATTTTCATCACGGTAACGCCACCGGAGAACGCCACGTCCTGCTTGTCGCCCAGGGCGCGCACCAGCAAACGCTGGAGTGCCGGCAAGGCCTCATGCCGAGGCTTATCCAGCAAGTCGCCGACAAAGTGCCGATTACTCGATGACAAGCAGCCGTGCAGCCAACCGGTGGACGACAAGCGCAGGCGCGAACAGGTTCGGCAGAACGGTACGCTCTCATTGGCGATCACGCCAAAAAAGCCCTGCCCAGGAATTTCATAGCGCAGCGCCGTGGCATCCTGCGGCGCATCGGCCTGCAGGTATTCATAGCGTTCACCGATCAGCGCCAGTAACTCGGGCATACCGACAAATTGCTGTTGAAAGCCATTGGGGTCGCGGGCCAGATGGCCCATGCGCATCAGCTCGATAAAGCGCAACTCAAAGCCACGTTCCAAGCAGTAATCGAGCAGCGGCATCACCTGATCGAGGTTCTGCCCGCGCAGCGGCACCATATTGAGTTTGATCTTCAGCCCCGCGGCGCTGGCGGCCTCCAGCCCGTCCAGCACGCTGGCCAAGTCGCCACCCCGGGCGATGCGCCGAAAGGCTTGCGGGTCGAGGGTGTCGAGCGAGACATTCAACCGGCGAATCCCGGTCTCCAGCAGCAGCGGCAACTTGCGCTCAAGCAACTGACCATTAGTGGTCAGGCTAATGTCCTGCAGCCCCAAGCCGCTGACTTCACGCAAAAATGCTTCAAGCTTTGGGCTCACCAGCGGCTCTCCGCCGGTGATGCGCAAGCGCTCAATACCGGCGGCCTCAATCAGGTAGGCAACGCCACGCACCATGGCCTGAGCCGACAGCTCATCCTGCGCCGCCACCAGTCGCTTGCCGTCCGGCACGCAATAGGTACAGGCATAGTTGCAGGCCGCCGTGAGGCTGATGCGCAAGTTGCGAAAACGTCGGCCCTGGCGATCAACAATCATAGGAAACTCCGCTACTGGATACTCGGAGTATATCGCCGCCACCGACCACAACACAGGCGCAACGCAGCGCCATTGGCCGGCTGAATGACATCAACTAACCGGCACGTCGCCATCGCGTTTGCGCTTGTTGCCCATGCGCACGCCAATATCCATCAAAAACTGAAAGAAGCCTTCCTGGTCTTCCAACACATCACGCCAGAACGGTGAGTGATAGAGCGACACCGCGCCATCGATCAAGGCCCAGGCGGCGCAGAAATGAAAGTACGGCGGCACATCTTCCAGCTTGCCCTCGCTGATACGACCCTTGATCAGCAGGGTCAAGCGATCGAAGTTGGAGGCGCGGATCTTGTGTAACTCCTCAACCAGCTCGGGCACATGATTGCCGCGCACAGCTTTTTCTTCGAGACGATCAAACAGTCGATAGCGTTGCGGGTCGCGCATACGAAACTCAAAGAAGGCCCGTGAGATAGCCTCTTTGTCGTGCTCAGCATCGGCAGATTGCAAGATGCCATTCAACTCGCGCTCGTAGTCGAGCATCAAGCGCAGGTAAATCTCGGCCTTGGATTTGAAATGCTTATAGATAGTGCCCTTACCAATACCTACCGCATCGGCAATCATCTCAACGGTCACACCTTCCTCGCCTTGAGCGAGAAACAGCTTCAGCGCGGTGTCGAGAATCTCCTGCTCACGGCGCAGAAACTCACGGACCTTACGGGGTTCTTTGTGCATAGAAAAACACTGCGGGAGACAAAAAAAGAAGGCGTGCATTATGCCTACTTAACGCGAAAATGCACGGATCATCCGCCTCAAGCGAGGTTTGGGCGGGCATCGACACACCATGCATAAGCGCCATTCGACGCGCCGCCCCCGCGCTTAAGCATGCCACTGCGATGCTAGGGGCAGATAGTTGCGTAATTGACGAGCACAAAAGCAATCCCAAGCCAAAGCAACTTCAGCCGCCCAGAGTCAATTACCGGTCAAAAAGGCCGGCGTGCGCAGAAGGGACTATTAGGTATTCCAAATCAGTTTAAAAATTCGGGGAAACTGCCTGGAAGATCAGCCAATCTGGCCAATACTTCAGAGTACTGGCGCGCGGCACATCCCCAAATGCCCCACCAGGCGAGGCGCGATAGACCGAGCACCTCGGTTGCTCCAAATGGTCTTAACCCGGATTCCTCCCCCAGAATCCGGGTTTTTTTTGGGCTATGGTTTAGGGGCGACTTAGGTGCGATTTAACTGCGCCAAGCTAAACAAGCGCTGGAAGTTATCGGTGGTCTGCTCGGCAAAGCTGTCGAAGCTGACCCCACGCAAGTCCGCCAAAAACTCGGCAACCTCACGGACATACTGCGGCAAATTCGGTTTGCCCCGATAAGGGATCGGCGCCAGGTACGGCGCATCGGTCTCAACCAGCAAACGGTCGGCCGGCACCTGTAAAGCCACTTCACGCAGGGCCTGGGCATTGCGAAACGTCACGATTCCCGACAGCGAAATATAAAAGCCCAGATCCAGCGCAGCCTTGGCCATTGGCCAGTCTTCGGTAAAGCAGTGCAAGACACCCGCTTGCGGCAAAGCGGCCTCGCGCAATAGCTGCAAGGTGTCGCTGCGCGCCTCACGGGTGTGCACTATCACCGGCTTGCCGGTGATCTGCGCAGCCTCAAGGTGTAAACGAAAGGCCTCGCGCTGCAGCGGCGCGGCCTCCGGCTGATAGTGATAATCCAATCCGGTTTCGCCAATCGCCACCACCCGCGGATGGTCCAGCTCCGCCAACAACCAATCCAGTGCCGGCGCGAGCCCAGGCTCCAAATCGAGCGGATGCACGCCCACCGAGCAATGCACGTCGGCATAACGCTCGGCTAAGGCTTTAACCGCCGGGGCGTTTTCGGCACTCACGCCGATACACAGAAAGTGCCCGACGCCACGCGCACGCGCAGCGCCCAGCGCCGCATCGAGCGAGCCGCCGTGAGCGCTCAGGTCGAGACGGTCGAGGTGACAGTGAGAATCTATGAGCATGCTAGGGAACAACAATCACATGGTATGGGTTGGACGATCAGACTTCAGCGCACCGGCCAGATAAGTCTCGATCTTGTTGCGCGCGGCGTTGTCGCCGTCATTAAACTGCACGCCGACACCGGCCGCGCGGTTGCCCTGGGCGCCTTTGGGGGTAATCCACACCACCTTGCCGGCGACCGGGATTTTCTCCGGCTCATCCATCAAGCTGAGCAACATAAACACCTCATCGCCCAGCTTGTAGCTTTTGTTGGTCGGGATAAACAGCCCGCCATTTTTAACAAAACCCATATAGGCGGCATAAAGTACGGATTTGTCTTTGATGGTCAAAGACAAGATCCCGTTACGCGGGCCCAAATTCGGTGGCATGCTCATGCGGCATTCCTAGCTGATTGATTCGATGGCCGATTCTAGCCGGGTTCAGGCAGGCTTGCCCACTGCACGAGTAAGGCTTCGAGAAGTAATACCCGATTAAGATTGGCCTTACCCAAGACTTTTTGCCGCTGCGCCAGTAACCAGTCCTGCAGCGCCAGCACTTTGCCTTGCGACGCCTTGGCCGCCAGGTATGGCAACACTTTACGCATATCGGCCAAACCCAAGCCGCTGTCATCCTGGGTCAACTGATAACGCAGGAGTAATTGCGACCAATCGCAAAACCAATCGAACAACAGAATCAAGGGCACGGCATTCCAGCTTTCAGCCAACTGACTGGCGCCAATCTGTTGTTTGAGCAGCTTTTTCACACCCTCAACCACCAACTCGCGCTGCGCCAATACGCCCTGCCCATGCAAGCGTAACGCCTCCAGTGGCGAGCCGCCGGCCAACACCAACAACTCTTGCAACTGCTCGGCGCTGCTCTCAGGCAAAGCCGTTTGCAGCCAAAGCAAACTGGCGGCCGCGCTCGGTAGCGGACAGGCCTGCTGCACGCAGCGACTTTTTACCGTCGGCAACAAGCGGCTCGGCTGATGGCTGACCAGCAGCAAAACCGTGTTGCCGGCCGGCTCTTCCAGACTCTTCAGCAGCGCGTTGGCCGCATTCAAATTCATGGCTTCGGCAGGCTCCACCAGCACCACCTTGCGCCCCCCCAGCTGGGCGGTTTGCACCACAAAGCTGACCAGCTCACGGACTTGATCGACCCGAATGGCTTTGTCGACCTCTTCTGGCTCGAGCACAAAATTGTCCGGGTGACTGCCGGCAGCCAGCAAGTGGCAACCTTTGCACTGCCCGCAGGCCGCCAACTCAACCGGCTGCTGACAGAGCAGCAATGCGCGCAATCGCTCGGCCAAGGCGCGTTTGCCGATACCGGCCGGCCCATGCAGCAGATAGGCATGGGCATGCTGCTTACGCCCAGCCAATTGTTGCCACAGGGTTGCCTGCCAGGGATAGACCTCAGCCACGGCAACGCACCAACAGCTCCGGCAGCAAGGCGTCTAACGCCGACTGCACCTGCAGCAAACTCTGTCCGGCATCGAGGATGCGATAGCGCGACGGTGCCTGTGCGGCGCGCTCTAGATAAGTCTGGCGCACCGCCTCAAAAAAACTGCGGCCTTCTTGCTCAAAGCGATCCAGCCGACCGCGCGCAGCGGCACGGGCCAAGCCCACTTCAATCGGCAGATCAAACAACAGCGTTAGGTCGGGGCGTAACTCCCCCTGCACAAAAGTCTCCAACTGAGCGATACGCTCAACCGACAGGCCACGGCCGCCACCTTGATAAGCGTAAGTGGCATCGGTAAAGCGATCACACAACACCACGCTGCCACGGGCCAAGGCCGGGCGAATCACTTCCGCCAAATGCTGAGCCCGCGCGGCAAACACCAAAAGTAACTCGGTATCGGCCGCCATCGGTTCTGCGCTGGGCGCCAGTAATAATTCACGTACCCGCTCAGCCAGCGGCGTGCCGCCGGGTTCGCGGGTCAACAACACCTCAATCCCTTGCTCGCCCAAGCGTGCGGCCAAGTAGTCTCGATTGGTGCTCTTGCCAGCCCCTTCCGGGCCTTCCAAGGTAATAAACAGGCCGTTCACTGGCTGTCCTTTTGACTGTCGGTTTTAGCCGGACTGGAGCGGTAATCGGCGCGGCGCTTGAGTTGAAACTCCTGCACCGCGCGATTATGCGCATCCAAATCGGCGGAGAACACATGGCTACCATCGCCACGCGCGACGAAATACAGGCTGTTACCGGGCGCTGGATGCAGCGCAGCATAGATGGCCGCGCGCCCAACCAAGGCAATCGGCGTCGGCGGCAACCCCGGGTTTAAATAGGTGTTATAGGCGCTTGGTTCACGCAAATTAGCGCGAGTCAGATTGCCCTTATAACGCTCGCCCAAGCCATAGATAACGGTCGGATCGGTCTGCAGCAACATACCGATTTTCAGCCGGCGCAAAAACACTCCGGCGATCTGCTCACGCTCCTCCGGCACCCCGGTTTCTTTCTCCACTAGGGAGGCCATGATCAGCGCCTGATAAGGCTCGCGGTAAGGCAAGTCGGCGGCGCGCTGCGCCCACTGCTGCGCCAATACCTCATCCATGCGCGCCAAAGCTTGCTTGAGCAGATCGATGTCGCGCATGCCACGGACAAAACGGTAGGTATCGGGAAAGAAGCGCCCCTCGGGGTTCTCGCCGGCGCGACCAAGGCCAGCCATCAATTGCTCGTCACTAAGTTCGACCAGGCTTTGCGCCAGCTTGCCCTGACCCGCCAAGGCGGCGCGAACCTGCTTAAAGCTCCAGCCCTCGATCAGCGCCAGCTTGTACTGCACCACCTCGCCACGCTGCCAAAGCCCGAGTAAATCCACTACCCGCATGCCCGGCTTCAGTTGGTACTCGCCGCTCTGCAGCGCCTGGCCAGACAGATTAAAACGCCAATACAGGCGCAGCCAAAACGCATCCGATAACAACTGTTCGCGCTCCATGCGGTTGAGCACCCCACTTGGGGTGGCGCCAACAGGCACCTCCAGCAGCTGCTCGGCGGTGACCCGCAAGGGCTGCTCCAGCGCACTGTGTTGTAGCCAGCCGGCCAAGGCCAATAGCAGGCCGGCCAGCAACAGGCCGGTTTCGAGCAGCAGCAATATTTTCCGTTTCACGAATCAGCAGCCCAATAGATCATCAGCAATGGCCTGCAGTTTACGGGTGAGCGGGCCGACCGGCCAGTCATGCCCAGCTAATGAGCGAACCGGCCAGATACCGTAAAGACTGTTGCAGACAAACACCTCATCGGCGGCCAACAGCTCGGCATAACTGATATCCCGCTCAAGCACCGCGACGCCCAACGCTGCGGCCTGAGCCAGCAGCTCGGCGCGCATCACCCCGGCCACGCCGCAGCGAGTCAAGGCAGGCGTTAGCAAGCACTGCCGCTGAACCATAAAGAGGTTGCTGTAGACCCCCTCGATCACCCGCCCGCTGTGATCGCATAACAAGCCTTCGGCGTAATCGGCGGATTGCCATTCGGCGCGCGCCAAGACTTGCTCAAGTCGATTCAGATGTTTTAAACCGGCCAACAACGGCTGCTCGGCGAGCTGGGTGACACAGGGGAAGAGCTGCACGCCCTGCTCGGCGTTAACGCTCGGATAACTCGGCAACGGCGCCGCTTGCAAGATCCGCCGCGACTGCGTCGGCTGCGGCATGGCATAACCGCGCTGACCATCGCCACGAGTGACAATCAGCTTGAGCACTCCGTTACCCATTTGCGCGGCGAAAGCCAGCAACTCGCGGCGCACCAGCGCCTGATCACAGGGCAACGCCAAACGCTGGCAACCCGACTGCAAGCGCGCCAGTTGGCGCTCCAACAATTGCGGCTGGCCAATGCGCACGCCAAGGGTGGCAAATAAGCCATCGCCATAGGCCAGACCGCGATCTTTAACCGACAGCAGTTCCGCCGGCTGACCGTCGACCCAGCTCAACATCACTCAGCAAACCGGCGAAACACCAGCGAGCCATTGGTACCGCCAAAGCCGAAGGAGTTCGACAGCACCACATCAATCGGCCGCGCCTTGGCTTGATGGGCGACAAAATCCAGATCGCAGCCGTCATCCGGCTCATCCAGGTTAATGGTTGGCGGCGCCACCTGATCGCGCAACGCCAACACGCTAAAAATCGCCTCGACCGCACCGGCAGCGCCGAGCAAGTGACCGGTCATCGACTTGGTCGAGCTAACGGATAGTTTGTAGGCGTGCTCGCCAAATACCGACTTGATCGCCGCCACCTCAGCCTTGTCGCCGGCCGAAGTCGAAGTGCCATGGGCATTGATGTAGTCGACTTGCTCTGGGTTCACACCGGCATCGCGCAGGGCGTTCTTGATGCAGCGCGCCGCCCCTTCGCCATCGTCTGGCGGCGAAGTCATGTGATAGGCATCGCCACTCATGCCAAAGCCAATCAGCTCGGCATAAATGGTCGCGCCGCGAGCCTTGGCATGCTCCAACTCCTCCAGCACCAAAGCGCCGGCACCGTCAGACAGCACAAAGCCATCGCGGCCTTTGTCCCACGGCCGACTCGCGCGTTGCGGATCATCGTTACGGGTAGACAAGGC
>JAIERD010000591.1 GCA_019747155.1 Pseudomonadaceae bacterium | reverse complement strand
ATAGATCGCCAGAGCGACGCAGGCGTAGCCTTTTTGTTGCACGGCGTTGATCAGTTTTTCCAGCTCGCGCTTGTTCAGCAGTAACTTGCGGGTGCGCAGCGGATCGGCAATCACGTGGGTGCAGGCGGCGGTCAGTGGCGCGATATGGCAGCCAATCAACCAGGCCTCGCCATTTTTCAGCAGCACATAACTGTCGACCAGCTGGGCTTTACCGGCGCGCAGGCTTTTGACTTCCCAGCCTGACAACACCAAACCTGCTTCGAATTTATGCTCGATGAAGTAGTCGTGACGGGCTTTCTTATTTTGGGCAATGCTGCCCTGAGACTGTTTCTTTTGCTTGGCCATAGCGGCGCATTATAAGCAGTCGTGACCGGCACGGCTACGGCGAAGGTGGCTGCTTGAGAGGACGGGCGTAAACCCTGACAATACGTGCGCCATAATGGCGTTGCTGGACCTTTATCGCTGTGGCGCTAGGCGCCAGGTTGAGATTTTATTTTGTTGGCGAGGGCTTTGTTGTCCGCGTCGACGTATTTGTTACCTCATTGTGTAAGTGAGACCGGCATGACCACTCGTATTCTGCGCTCCGCTTTGTTGCCCTATCCGGCGCAGACCCTGTATGACCTCGTCAACGATGTTGCCCGCTATCCGGAATTTTTGCCTTGGTGCTCGGCGACTGAGGTGTTGGAGGCCAGTGAGGTGCAGATGCTTGCGCGCCTGGTTGTCGCCAAAGGTGGCTTGAGTCAGCGTTTTGTCACGCGCAATCAACTGCTTGGCGGTCAGCGCATCGAGATGAATCTCGAAGAGGGGCCGTTCAGCCAACTGCACGGGGTCTGGGAGTTTAAGGCGCTGGGCGACAAGGCCTGCAAAATCAGCCTGGATCTGTCTTTTGATTATGCCGGGCCTTTGGTGCGGGCAACCTTGGGGCCCTTGTTTAATCAGGCCTCAAATACCTTGGTCGACGCGTTTTGCCAGCGGGTAAAACAACTCTATGGATAAGCCGACTGTCGGTGTTGAAGTGGCTTACGCCCTAGCGGATCGGCAAAAACTCCTGCGCCTGCAGGTGCCTGGCGGCACCACGGTGCGCCAGGCCGCGTTGCTGTCCGGTATGGATGCATACTTCGCCGGGCTGGATTTATCCAGCTGCCCGCTGGGTATTTTTGGCAAGACGGTTAGTCAGCCGCAGGAGCGGGTGTTGCTTGAAGGGGAGCGGGTCGAGATTTATCGGCCGCTGTTAGCCGACCCTAAAGAGGTGCGTAAGCTGCGCGCCGAAAAGGCCGCGAAAGCCAAGGCTTTGGGTGATTAACGGCGTTTTATTGCGCGCATAAAAAAGCCCGGATCACCGGGCTTTTTAGTCTTGCGAGGCTTACTGCGGTGCGCTTTCCAGGGGTTCTGGGCTCGGCACTGGGGTGGTCTCGACGTTGTCGACTTCGCCTTGGATCTTCTCCAGCAGTGAGCCGGGTTTTGCCGGTGCTTCTTTGATTTCAGTCGGCTGCTTAGGCTGGCTGCTCGGCGTGCTGCCGGCTTCCTGGCCAAGAATCGCTTCATCGCGGCTGACGCCAGGCATGAAGTCGCCGGCCAAGCCGATCAGCTGGTCATCATCATTAAAGAGGATGCTGGCGTGTTCTTGTTGGCGCTGACCGCCGCCGGGTTGCAAGGTGTAGATGTAATCAAGGCGGTTGGGGTGGAAGGTGTCGCTGATCAGGGCGTTGCCCATGATAAACCGCACTTGTCGTCTGGTCATTCCAGGCTTCAACTGGTCTATCATGTCCTGCGTAACGACGTTGCCTTGTTGAATGTCGAGTTTATAAACACCGGGGAACGAACAGCCGGCGAGTGCGAACAACCCTGCAAGGGTCAGGCTGGTCAGCAGGAGCTTGGTGTTTTGCATCGGTGGGCGACTTCCACTATCTTGGCTGGGCAAACTAAACCCCGATCATACCTGCATTAAAGGAAGCTGCGAAGCAGCATCCGTGAGAAAGCTGACCATGGTTGAAAATAGCGAGCTACGCAAAGTTGGCCTGAAAGTGACCCTGCCGCGGGTCAAAATTCTGCAGATGCTCGACTCGGCCGAGCGCCGACATATGAGTGCGGAAGAGGTTTACAAGGCGCTGATGGAGTCCGGTGAAGACGTTGGCCTAGCCACGGTTTATCGCGTTCTGACCCAGTTTGAGTCTGCCGGGTTAGTGGTGCGCCACAACTTCGATGGCGGTCACGCAGTGTTCGAATTGGCTGACGGTGGGCATCACGACCATATGGTCTGTGTTGAGACGGGTGAGGTGGTCGAATTCATTGACGCTGAGATTGAAAGGCGCCAAAAAGAGATCGTCAGTGAGCACGGTTTTGAGTTGGTCGATCACAACCTGGTGCTCTACGTGCGCAAGAAAAAGTAAACAGCGCGCCATAATGCACAAAGGCGACCCATCGGTCGCCTTTGTGCATTATGGCGCGATGAAACTCAGCTTTGCGCGGTACTGACCATCTTTCTCGCGTGTGCCAGCGACTCGTCGGTGAGGTCGACGCCGCCGAGCATGCGGGCGATTTCTTCCACGCGCTGTTCGCAAGCCAAGTGCGCGACGGCGGTGTGGGTGGCATCGCTGTCGCGGGCCTTGTGCACAAACAGATGGTGATGCCCCTGGGCTGCGACTTGGGGTAGGTGGGTGACGGTGAGCACCTGGCCGCGCTCGCCAAGGCGGCGCAGCAATTGCCCGACCACCTCGGCGGTGGGGCCGCCGATGCCGACGTCTACTTCGTCAAATACCAGCGTCGGCACGCGTGAGGTTTGCGCGGTGATCACCTGGATCGCCAGGCTGATGCGAGACAGTTCGCCACCTGAGGCGACTTTGGCCAGCGCCTTGAGCGGCAGGCCAGGGTTGGCGCTGACCAGTAATTCCACCTGCTCAAGACCTTGGGGGTGCGGCTCAGTACCGTTGGTGCTGCGCAACTCAATATTAAAGCGTCCGCCGGGCATGCCCAGGCGCTGGATTTCGGTTTCCACGGCGGCGGCCAGTAAGGGGCCGGCGGTATGTCGCAGCTGGCTGAGTTCGTTGGCCTTTTCCTGATAATGGCGAGCGTAAGCGGCCAGCTCCTCGGCGAGGCGTTCGGTGGCTTGATCGTCGGCATTCAGACCTTCGAGTTCATCAAATAGCTGCTGCTGCAGTGCGCCCAGTTCGCTCGGTTGGATACGGTGTTTGCGCGCCAATGTGTAGATCACGTCGAGGCGCTCTTCCAGCAGTTGCTGGCGGGCCGGGTCGGCGTCGAAGTGATCGAGGAAGCGGTTCAGTTCGCCGACCGCCTCTTCGACCTGAATTTGCGCGCTAGCCAGCAGGTTGACGGCCTCGCCAATGGCGCTGGCGCTGCTGTTAAAGGGCGCGAGGCGTTGCAGGCTGGAGGTTAGGGTCGACAAGACATTGCCGCTGTCATGCTCGCTGCAGTGTTCGAGTACCAGTCGGCAGGCGCTGAGCAGGCTTTCGGCGTTGGTCAGGGCTTTGTAGTCTTGTTCCAGTTGGCTCAGTTCAGTGTCGCCGAGGGCGAGGTTGTCCAGTTCTTCAAGCTGATAACTGAGCAGTTGATGGCGGGCGCGTTGTTCGTCGCCGGCGCTGGACAGGCGCTCCAGTTCGCTACGGGTTTGTCGCCAGCGCTGTGCTGCTAGCTGTACTTGGCGGGCCAGTTCCTGGCTGCCGGCGTATTCATCCAGCAGACGGCGATGGGTGTCGGGTTTGAGCAGAGACTGATGTTCGTGCTGGTTGTGAATATCAATCAGCAACTCGCCTAGGGCCTTGAGGTCGCCTTGTGGGCAGGGCGAGCCATTGATGTAGCTGCGCGAGCGGCCTTCGGCAGTGATCACTCGGCGCAGGATGCACGGGCCATCATGGTCGAGGTCGCGCTCGGCCAGCCAGGCGCGGGCGTCGGCAATGTTGCTGAGGTCGAAGCTGGCCAGAATATCGGCCTTGTCAGCGCCGGGGCGCACCACGCCGCTGTCGGCGCGATCACCCAGGGCGAGGCCGAGGGCGTCGAGCATGATCGATTTGCCGGCACCGGTTTCGCCGGTAATCACCGACATGCCGGCGCGTAGTTCGAGGTCGAGATGCTCGACTATGGCGTAGTTGTGTACAGCAAGATGCACCAGCATGGCGGCAGCTCCCAAGGCTTTGTCTGGTTATTTATACAGTGTTTTGTTTGCTGCTGACAATCCTTGTTGGCCCTTGAAGCTGAAGAATTTGTCCCCATATTTAGGGCAGAAATGCGAGTTGCGGCTCGGCATTGTTACGGCATTGTTATATGAGAGGAGAGACGCATGGCTGACGAACAGAACCTTGATACGCAGGCCTTTGAAGCGAATTCGGCGGCTGACGGCGGATCGAGCGACGATCTAGTGGTGCGCGTGCAGGCGCTTGAAGAGCAGCTGGCGAATGCCCACGATCAGGCTCTGCGGGTCGCGGCTGATTTGCAAAACGTGCGCCGCCGCGCCGAGCAGGACATTGAAAAGGCCCACAAGTTTGCGCTGGAGCGGTTTGCCAGTGACTTGCTGCCGGTGGTCGATAGCCTTGAGCGTGGCCTTGAGTTGTCCAGTCCGGACGATGAGGCGATCAAGCCGGTCCGTGAAGGTTTGGAGCTGACCCTGAAGTTGTTCCAGGACACCCTCAAGCGCTATCAGTTGGAAGCGCTGGACCCACATGGTGCGCCGTTTAACGCCGAGCATCACCAGGCCATGGCCATGCAGGAAAGCACCCTGGTCGAGCCCAATAGCGTGCTCAAAGTGTTCCAGAAAGGTTATCTGCTCAATGGCCGTCTGTTGCGTCCGGCGATGGTCGTGGTCAGCAAGGCGCCGAGTGCGGCGCCGCCGTCTATCGACGAGCAGGCTTGAAATTGAGTCGTCAGGCCCCATCTATTAGTTAAGGCCTGAATTTATACCAAGGCGCTTTCGTGGCAGCTGGATGACCACGAAACAGTCAAAAAAATTACTACAGAATTTCGGAGAGTGAAGATGGGCAGAATTATCGGTATCGACTTGGGGACTACCAACTCCTGTGTTTCGGTCATGGAAAACGGTGTCGTTAAAGTTATTGAAAACGCCGAAGGCGCACGTACCACGCCGTCGATCATTGCCTACGCGGCAGATGGCGAGATTTTGGTCGGTCAGTCGGCCAAGCGTCAGGCAGTGACCAATCCGCACAACACCCTGTACGCGGTGAAGCGTTTGATCGGTCGTCGCTTCGAAGAAGAAGTGGTTCAGAAAGACATTCAGATGGTGCCTTACAAGATCGCCAAGGCTGACAACGGTGATGCTTGGGTTGAAGTGAACGGCCAGAAAATGTCGCCGCCACAAATCTCGGCTGAAATTCTGAAGAAAATGAAGAAAACCGCCGAAGACTATCTTGGCGAAGCTGTGACCGAAGCGGTAATCACCGTTCCGGCCTACTTCAACGACAGCCAGCGTCAAGCCACCAAAGACGCCGGCCGCATCGCTGGTCTGGACGTAAAGCGCATCATCAACGAGCCGACCGCAGCTGCCCTGGCTTACGGTATGGACAAGGCCAAGGGCGATCACACTGTGATCGTTTATGACCTGGGTGGCGGTACTTTCGACGTTTCCGTGATCGAAATCGCCGAAGTTGATGGCGAGCACCAGTTTGAAGTGTTGGCCACCAACGGTGACACCTTCCTGGGCGGCGAAGACTTTGATATCCGTCTGATCGACTATTTGGTTGATGAATTCAAGAAAGACAGCGGCATGAACCTTAAGGGTGATCCGTTGGCCATGCAGCGCCTGAAAGAAGCCGCTGAAAAAGCTAAAATCGAGCTGTCTTCGAGCCTGCAGACCGACGTGAACCTGCCGTACATCACCGCAGACGCCACCGGTCCTAAGCACTTGAACGTGAAAATCTCCCGCGCCAAGCTTGAAGCGCTGGTTGAGGACCTGGTTCAGCGCACTATCGAGCCTTGCCGCATCGCCCTGAAAGATTCGGGTATCGAGATTGGCGCAATCAACGACGTGATCCTCGTTGGTGGTCAGACCCGTATGCCGTTGGTGCAAAAGCTGGTGACCGAGTTCTTCGGTAAAGAAGCCCGTAAAGACGTTAACCCGGACGAAGCTGTGGCCATGGGCGCGGCGATTCAGGCGGCGGTATTGTCTGGCGATGTGAAAGACGTCTTGCTGCTCGACGTTAGCCCGTTGACCCTGGGTATCGAAACCATGGGCGGCGTGATGACCGCACTGATCGAGAAGAACACCACGATTCCGACCAAGAAATCGCAAGTGTTCTCGACTGCCGACGACAACCAGGGCGCGGTGACCATTCACGTGCTGCAGGGCGAGCGTAAGCAAGCCGCCAGCAACAAGTCGCTGGGCAAATTTGACCTGGCCGAGATTCCGCCAGCACCGCGTGGCGTGCCGCAGATCGAAGTGACTTTCGATATCGATGCCAACGGCATCCTGCACGTATCGGCCAAAGACAAAGCCACTGGCAAGCAGCAGTCGGTGATCATCAAGGCTAACTCGGGTCTGTCTGAGGAAGAAATTGCCCAGATGGTCCGCGATGCCGAGACTAACGCCGAAGAAGATCGCAAGTTCGAAGAGCTGGCGGCGGCGCGTAACCAGGGTGACCAGTTGGTTCACGCCACTCGCAAGATGCTGGTTGAAGCCGCTGACAAAGTGACTGCTGACGAGAAAGTCGCGATCGAGAAGGCTTCTGCCGAGCTCGAAGTGGCCATTAAGGGCGACGACAAAGAAGCCATCGAAGCCAAGATGAACGCTCTGTCGGAAGCCACCACGCCGCTGGCGCAAAAAATGTACGCCGAGCAACCGCAGGCCGCCGATGCGGCAGCCCCGGGTGCCGAGGCCGCAGCGGGCGCGGATGACGTGGTCGATGCTGAGTTTGAAGAGGTTAAAGAGCAAAAATAAGCATCCGCTTACCTTCGCTCTAGCCTGTTGCGACTGTGGTCGTAATGGGCAGAATACGCCGCGCGGGAGCTTGCTCCCGCGTTGGCGTGTCTGGTGGGAGCGATTTGCAGCAGTTGATTTGCGGTAGCTGATTTGAGAGAGCAGGAAGGTTATGGCTAAGCGTGATTATTACGAAACACTCGGTGTTGAACGTGGCGCTAGCGAGGCAGAGCTGAAAAAGGCTTACCGGCGGCTAGCCATGAAGCACCACCCGGATCGC
This sequence comes from Pseudomonadaceae bacterium, assembly GCA_019747155.1. Classification (GTDB taxonomy): domain Bacteria; phylum Pseudomonadota; class Gammaproteobacteria; order Pseudomonadales; family Pseudomonadaceae; genus Aquipseudomonas. The sequence continues at coordinate 2,137 of JAIERD010000591.1, read as the reverse complement.
AATCCGGACGATAAATCGGCCGAAGAGAAATTCAAGGAAGCGAATGCCGCCTACGAGATTCTCTCCGATGCCAGCAAGCGCGCGGCTTACGATCAGTACGGTCATGCCGGTGTCGACCCGCAGATGGGTGGCGGCGGCGGTGGCGGTAATGGCAACTTCTCCGATATTTTCGGCGATGTGTTCAGCGACTTCTTCGGTGGCGCCCGTGGTGGTTCCCGTGGCGGCGCCCAGCGTGGCAGCGATTTGCGCTACACCCTGGAGCTGGATTTGGAAGAGGCGGTGCGTGGCACCACTGTGACCATTCGCGTGCCAACCCTGGTCAGCTGCAAGCCGTGCGATGGTTCTGGGGCGAAAAAAGGCACCAGTCCGATCACCTGCACCACCTGTGGCGGTATCGGTCAGGTGCGCATGCAGCAAGGCTTCTTCTCGGTGCAGCAAACCTGCCCGCGTTGCCATGGCAATGGCAAGATGATTGCCGACCCATGTACCAGTTGCCATGGTCAGGGTCGCGTCGAAGAGCACAAAACCCTGTCGGTGAAAGTCCCGGCCGGAGTTGATACCGGTGACCGCATTCGCCTGACCGGTGAAGGTGAGGCCGGTAGCATGGGCGGCCCGACCGGCGATCTGTATGTGGTGGTGAATGTGCGCGAGCACGCGATCTTCCAGCGTGACGGCAAGCACCTGTACTGTGAAGTGCCTATCAGCTTTGCCGATGCAGCCCTAGGTGGTGAGCTGGAAGTGCCGACGTTGGACGGTCGGGTTAAATTGAAAATCCCCGATGGCACCCAGACCGGCAAGATGTTCCGTTTGCGTGGCAAAGGTGTGGCGCCGGTGCGTGGCGGTGGCGCTGGCGACTTGATGTGCAAGGTAACGGTCGAAACGCCGGTGCAGCTGAATAAGCGTCAGCGCGAATTGCTTGAAGAGTTTCGCGGATCGTTGCTCGGTGATACGGCCCACTCACCTAAAGCCAATGGTTGGTTTGAAGGGGTGAAGCGTTTCTTCGGCGACGTGTAAAAAGCCTTTTTAATATCTGCTGCGGGCTTCGCGCGTGATGCTTCGTTGAAAACAGGCTCGGAAAGCGCCTTGGCGCTAACGCGCTTTAGCACGGCCCGGAGGGTGAGTGAGGCGAGTACTGCTCATTTACAGTGCAGTCCTCGCCTGTTTGATTCGCTTCGCTCACCCTGCGGGTCAGCCTTCGGCTGTTACTGCGTTGCGCCTTGTCTGACCTGCGCTCGCGACGATCTAAAAGGGTTTTAAATAATCAGCAGTAAGTCGCCGTTGTGCGGTTTGCAGCTTTAGCTGAATAGTGGGAGCTGGAAATATGCGACGTATAGCCGTAGTGGGCGCCGCCGGGCGCATGGGCAAGACCCTGATCGAGGCCGTCAGCCAGGCGGATGCGCGCTTAACCGCAGCGGTTGATCGCCCGGATAGCAGTTTGATCGGTGCCGATGCCGGTGAGTTGGCCGCGCTGGGTAAGTTGGGCGTGCCGCTGTCGGCTGATTTGGCGGCGGTGCTGGAGCAGTTCGATGTGCTGATCGACTTTACTCATCCCTCGGTGACCTTGCGCAACTTGGCGTTGTGCCGACAGGCCGGCAAGGCCATGGTTATCGGCACCACCGGTTTTAGTCTGGAAGAAAAGCAGTTGCTGGTCGAGGCTGGTAAAGAGATTCCAATCGTCTTTGCCGCCAACTTCAGTGTCGGCGTCAATCTCTGCCTAAAGCTGTTAGATACCGCAGCAAGAGTGCTGGGTGATGAAGTCGATATCGAAATCATCGAAGCCCATCACCGCCATAAGGTCGACGCACCTTCGGGGACGGCGCTGCGCATGGGTGAGGTGGTGGCGCAGGCCTTAGGTCGCGATTTGGCTGAAGTGGCTGTCTATGGTCGCGAAGGTCAAACCGGCGCCCGCGAGCGGCAGACCATTGGCTTTGCCACGGTGCGTGCGGGCGATGTGGTTGGTGATCACACGGTGTTGTTTGCCGGTGATGGCGAGCGCGTAGAAATCACCCACAAAGCCTCCAGTCGGATGACTTTCGCCAAGGGCGCGGTGCGCGCGGCGTTGTGGCTCGAGGGGCGTAAAGCCGGGCTCTACGACATGCAGGATGTGCTGGATCTGCGCTAATCTGGCCGGCAGGCG
>JAIERD010000066.1 GCA_019747155.1 Pseudomonadaceae bacterium | reverse complement strand
AAAGCGCAGTTGATCATCGAGGGCATGGCCCCCGTCGAACTGCCCGTTTTAACCGGCACCGTTGGTCCCGATGTAATTGACGTGCGCGGGCTTACCGCCACGGGCCGTTTTACGTTCGATCCTGGCTTTATGTCGACCGCCTCATGCGAATCCAAAATCACCTATATCGATGGTGATAAAGGCATTTTATTGCACCGCGGTTACCCAATCGAACAACTGGCTGACCAGTCAGATTATTTGGAAACGTGTTATCTGCTGCTAAACGGCGAATTGCCAAATGCAGCAGAGAAAGAGAAGTTTGTTAATACCGTTAAAAACCACACCATGGTGCACGAACAGCTGAAGTCGTTCTTCAACGGTTTCCGTCGCGACGCCCACCCAATGGCGATCATGTGTGGCGTAGTAGGCGCACTATCCGCGTTCTATCACGACTCACTGGACATCAATAATGCCCAGCATCGTGAAATTTCGGCAGTCCGCCTGATTGCCAAGATGCCGACCATTGCCGCCATGGTTTATAAATATTCCATGGGTCAGCCGATGATGTATCCGCGCAATGACCTGTCATATGCAGAGAACTTCCTGCATATGATGTTCAACACCCCGTGCGAGATCAAACCGATCAGCCCGGTACTGGCTAAGGCTATGGATAAGATCTTTATCCTGCACGCCGACCACGAACAAAACGCCTCGACTTCGACCGTGCGCCTGGCTGGCTCTTCTGGCGCCAACCCGTTCGCCTGTATCGCTGCCGGTATCGCTGCGCTCTGGGGCCCGGCCCACGGCGGCGCAAACGAAGCCGTTTTGAGCATGCTCGACGAAATTGGTGATGTTTCTAATATCGAGAAATACATCGCCAAGGCCAAAGACAAGAACGACCCGTTCAAGTTGATGGGTTTTGGTCACCGCGTTTACAAGAACTTCGATCCACGCGCCACGGTCATGAAACAGACCTGCGACGAAGTGCTGGCCGAGCTGGGGATCCACGATCCAAAACTCGAACTGGCTATGAAACTGGACGAAATTGCGCGTAACGACCCGTATTTCAAAGAGCGCAATCTGTATCCGAACGTCGACTTCTACTCGGGCATCATCCTGAAAGCCATCGGTATTCCAACCAGCATGTTCACCGTGATTTTTGCGATGTCGCGCACCGTTGGCTGGATCTCGCACTGGAAAGAAATGCTCTCCAGCCCGTATAAAATTGGCCGTCCGCGCCAGCTTTACACCGGCTACCCACAGCGTGATATGTCCGCGCTGAAAGACCGCACCTAAGGGTTGCGAGCAATAAAAAAGGCTGCCACTGGCAGCCTTTTTTATTGGCTTAAATTTAAGGTTTTTCCGCCGCCTGACGAAACGCTTGCAGGGTATTGAACGGCGCATCTACCACAAAACTGTTGGCCAACCATGAAGGCACACTGCCGCCTGGCTCCATGTGCGCCTGATAAACCACCTCAACTTTACCTGCGGCCTTGGGCTGCAAGGTCCAAAAACCATCGACGCGCGTCACTCGCACATAGTCTTGGTCTTTCGGCAAATAATCCGGCAACGCTTGCAGCAAGCGGGTCACGGTACCGTCGGAGGCTACCGTGGTGGTTACATGCAATACCGAGTCGCGCGCAGTTACCGGCCAAGGTGCAGAGAACCGCGAATATAGCCAGTTTTCAGCCCCAGCAGCCTTCAGCATTGTTTGCTCCTGACACTCAAATATCCATGTGCAAGAGCCCTTTACATCGGCCTGCAGAGCGAGCAATTTCTGGATATCGGCATTCACCGTGGTCACTGCGCGATAAGCCTTATATTGCGAGCCGGGCATGCCGCTCAAGTACACCTTAATTCCCGCTTCATCCTTGGCCAATTGCCAGTCTTCGGCCTGCACCCCTGTCGCTATCAGGCCGCACAGCGCCAGCGTTAGTTGAAGCTTGCTCATGAAGCACTCCTGCAGCGGTATTTAACTGCTTTTTAGAAAGATTGCGGTGGCCTGCTCAAGCCAGTTAAGTTGCTGCAAGGCCTGCTCGTTAGTCTCGCCACACACCTCAACATCGGCACTAAAGGCCAAACACACCGCCGGCCGCTCAGGCAAACCAAAGATACGGCAACGATTATCCGAATTTAGCTGCACGCAGCGCTCACCCGCCAGCTTGCCATTTGGCATACCCGGAATCTTCGAACTAATGGAGGGCGCGATACAACAAGCGCCACAACCGGCACGACACTGCATAGATAAATGCCATAAACCCAATCAGGCGGCGATAGTACCTGCAAGTAGCCTGACCAGGGAAAATGAGCGACGCACAGTTCAATATGCGGCAACAGCCAAAGCTGGACTAGCTCTGAGCCGGCTTATGCGTGCTAGGTGCGGTGTACTTTATTCTCCACACCTAGCAGCCTAGTGGCGATTACTTCACTGATTGCAACCGCGCCAGTAAACTGGACGTATCCCAACGCCCACCACCCATAGTTTGCAGATCGGCATAGAACTGATCGACCAGCGCAGTCACCGGCAATTGCGCGCCGTTGCTGCGGGCCTCATTGAGTAAAATGGCCAGATCTTTACGCATCCAGTCAACCGCAAAACCATGTTCAAACTCGCCGGCCAACATGCTCGCGTGGCGATGCTCCAACTGCCATGACTGCGCCGCACCATGGCGAATAACCTGCATGGCGGCATGCGCGTCTAACCCTGCGCACTGGGCAAAGTGCAGAGCTTCAGACAAGCCTTGCAGCAACCCGCCAACGCAAATCTGATTGACCATTTTAGTCAGCTGCCCGCTGCCCGCCGGGCCCATCAAACTGACCATCTTGGCGTAGCTTTCGATCACCGGCAGCGCGCACTGATACATCGCCGGTTCACCACCGACCATCACCGTCAGCATGCCGTTCTCGGCACCGGCCTGGCCTCCCGAGACGGGCGCATCGAGAAAACCCAGCTCACGTTCGGCGGCCAACACTGCCAATTCCCGTGCAACAGTGGCGGAGGCACTGGTGTGATCGATCAGCACAGCACCTGGCGCCATTCCGGCAAAGGCACCGTCTTGGCCAAGCACCACACTGCGTAGATCTGCATCATTGCCGACACAGGTCATGACGAATTCGGCGCCTGCAGCGGCTTCGCGCGGAGATGACGCAAAGTCGCCGGCAAAGCTCGCTACCCAAGCTTCGGCTTTGGCCTGAGTACGGTTGTACACACAGACTTCATGCCCTTCCGAGGCCAAGTGACCGGCCATTGGATAGCCCATTACACCGAGGCCGATAAAGCTGACTTTAGCCATGTGCACGCTCCTAATAGATTGTTCTTCGAGCCTAGCATGCCCTTTGCCTGCGCAATCGAGCGCAAGCCGCTTAACTCTCGCCCGCTTGTAGGCCTCGGCCAGCGTTTTACTTAAGCCAGAGGACGGCTGCGCAAAGCGGATGACGCACACAAATGCCTTGGGCATACTGAGCAACCTTTTTTAACCCATCCGAGAAATTGCCCATGTTTAAAGTTAACGAATACTTCGATGGCACCGTCAAATCCATTGCCTTCGGCATGACTGACGGCCCTGCAACCATTGGCGTGATGGCCGCTGGCGAATACGAATTCGGCACCAGCCAGCTGGAAATCATGCATGTGGTAGCCGGCGCACTGACGGTCAAGTTGCCAGGCAACGAGAGTTGGGAATCCTTCACCAGCGGCAGCCAGTTTACCGTCCCGGCCAACAGCAAGTTCCAGCTGAAAGTGGCTGAAGACACCGCCTACCTCTGCGAATACCGCTAAGTTTTCACCGCCAGTCGCACGCTATCCATAACCGGCCGCTCCAGGTCGGTTATCCAAAGTCTTTGCAACACCGCCTGACCCTGTGCATTCAGCACGCGATGGCAGCGCCCCTCTTCAGGCTAATCGGCCTACGCTAGCAACCTGAGTACCTGACCAGCCGACGACTGGGCAGTGACTAGCCGTTTTATTCCAATGGACAGCAGCATGCCTGGCTCGAAATCCGTCTCACATATTCTCTTGCCAATCGCGCTATTGGTGATCGCCATGTGCTCGATTCAGGGCGGCGCGGCACTGGCCAAAAGCCTGTTTCCGCTGGTCGGCGCCGAAGGCACTACGGCGTTACGCCTGAGCCTGGCCGCCATCATTCTGTGCCTGGTCATGCGCCCATGGCGTAAACGTCTGAACACCGCCGCATGGCGCTCGTTGGTGGCCTATGGTTCGGCCCTGGGCGCGATGAACCTGATGTTCTATATGTCGCTAAAAACCGTGCCACTGGGGATTGCCGTGGCGCTGGAATTCACCGGACCACTGGTATTGGCGCTGTTCTCGTCGCGCCGGGCGATTGATTTCATCTGGATCGCCCTCGCAGTCTTCGGCCTGGTTCTGCTATTGCCGAGCGAGCAAGCCACTGCGCAACTTGACCCACTCGGTGCTGGCTTGGCGCTCTCGGCGGGTGTCTGCTGGGCGCTGTACATCATTTTTGGGCAGAAAGCCGGCGCCGAGCACGGCTCCCACACCGTCGCCCTCGGCACCCTGATTGCCGCCTTGATTGTCTTTCCGATTGGTGCGGTACAAGCCAGCAGCAGCCTGTTTCACTGGGCCTTGCTGCCTGTCGCCCTCGCGGTGGCGATCCTCTCTTCCGCCCTGCCCTACAGCCTGGAAATGTTTGCCCTGACCCGCTTGCCAGCGCGAACCTTCAGCACCCTGATGAGCCTGGAACCGGCAGTGGCGGCGCTGTCCGGCTTGCTCTTCCTGCATGAACAACTGATCGCTACCCAGTGGCTGGCCGTCGGCGCGATTATTCTCGCAGCAGCGGGCACAGCCACAACGGTCAAACCCAAGCCAAGCGTCGCAAAACCAGCGGTTTAAGCGCGCCTCAGGCCTCAGCAAAACCGCCGTTGAATTGCAGCTCAGCCAGGCTCGCATAAAGCGGATTAGTCGCCACCAATTCGGCGTGTTTGCCGATCGCCAACAGCTTGCCGTGTTCGATCACGGCAATCCGGTCGGCGCTTTGCACCGTGGCCAAGCGGTGCGCAATCACCAGGGTGGTGCGCCCACTCATCAAACGTGGCAAGGCTTGCTGAATCAGGTGCTCGCTCTCGGCATCCAGCGCGCTGGTGGCCTCATCCAGCAACAGAATCGGCGCATCCACCAACAACGCGCGAGCAATCGCCAGACGCTGCCGTTGGCCGCCGGACAAGCCCAGCCCGCCATCCCCCAGACGAGTCTGATAACCCTCGGGCATCTTCATGATGAACTCGTGGGCATGCGCCGCCCGTGCTGCCGCTTCTACCTCGGCATGACTGGCCAGAGGTTTGCCATAACGCAGATTGTCCTCCACCGAGCCGTAGAACAGCGCCGGGTTCTGCGACACCAAGGCAAAACAACGGCGCAAGTCATGCGGATCAAGCTGGGCAATTGGTAGGCCCTCGACCAAAATACGTCCGGCTTGCGGGTCGAAAAAACGCAGCAACAGATCAAATATTGTCGACTTACCAGCACCGGATGGCCCGACCAGCGCCAGGGTTTCGCCCGGCTCAACCTGCAAATCGATACCGTCGATGGCCCAGCTATCGGGCCGGCTTGGATAGGCGAAGCGCAGATTTTCCAAACTGATCCGGCCACTGACCCGCGCCGGCAGCTGCAGCAGATTCTCGCTGGGGGCGGTGATAGCGTTAGTGGCCTGCAGCAGTTCGGCAATCCGCTCGGCCGCACCCGCCGCCGCTTGCAGCTCACCTATCACCTCGCTGATCGCGCCAAAGGCCATGCCAACGATCAGGCTGTAAAACACAAAAGCGGCCAGCTCACCGCCGCTGATGCGCCCGGCGATCACATCCATGCCGCCGACCCAGAGCATCAAACCCACCGCGCCGAGTACCAGCACAATCACCACGGTGATCAACCAGGCACGCTGGCTGATGCGCTTGCGGGCGGTATTAAAGGCGTCTTCCACCGTCGCGCTAAAACGGCTCTTGTCGTGTTCTTGGTGGTTGTAGGCCTGCACGGTTTTGATCTGCCCGAGGGTCTCGCCGACATAGCTGCCAACGTCCGCCACCCGGTCCTGGGTTTGCCGCGACAGCGCCCGCACCCGCCGACCAAAAATCAGAATCGGCGCCACCACCAGCGGCAAGGCGATGATGACAATGGCGGTGAGCTTGGCATTGGTGAAGAACAATAAAATGATCCCGCCAATCAGCATCAGCACATTGCGCAAGGCCATCGACAAGGACGAGCCGATCACCGTCTGCAACAAGGTGGTGTCGGCGGTCAGCCGCGACTGGATTTCCGAGCTGCGGTTGCTCTCGTAAAAGCCTGGATGCAGGTTGATTAAGTGATTGAACACCCGCTTGCGGATATCGGCGACAAAGCGCTCACCGATCCAGGAGACCAGATAAAAACGGCTAAAGGTGCCGACTGCCAAGGCCAGCACCAGCACAAAAAACAAACCAATCGAGCGGTTCAGCGCCGCCTGTGACTGGGTGGCCAGGCCCTGATCGACCAACAGCTTGATGCCTTGGCCCATGGACAAGGTGATGGCGGCGGTAAACATCAGCGCCAGCAAGGCGCCCAGCACCTGCCAGCGATAGGGCGCAACGAAACGCTGCGCCATGCCCAAGGCATTGCGCTGACGGGCAGACAAAATCGACGGCATAGGAACTCGCAGCGCAGCCAACAGGCTTGGATTAGTGAGGTGGCCAGCAATCCTCAGCAGCAGCGGGCCTGCTACAACAGATGGGGACGCCGGCGTGCCAGATCAAGCCGGCGCAGCCGTCACAGGCTAATTGGCTGGCGACTGGCGCGTACTTAGAGAAAGCGCTTGGCGTGATCGGTGCTGGGAATCAGGCAACTGTCGTAGCGGCCAAATAACCGATAACGGTTCAGCGCAATGCGGTCGTAGCACCAATCGCGCAGCGGCTCTGGACAGAGCCGTAGCGACGCCAGCCAGCGCCATGGACGGGGCAGTTGCGCGAGAATGCGCAGCACCGCTGTGGAACGAACCAGCAACTGGCCGTCCTCGACATAGGCCATGGTGTCGAAATGATCGAGCGGTAAACCGAAGTATTGCAAGATCGCCTGGCCCTCAGCCGACTGCACCGAGGCCAGCCGAAACAGCTGCTGCCGATCATGCCGAATCAGAAACTTGGCCCAGCCGTTACACAGCTTGCAGACCCCATCGAAGAGCACCAGCCGGTCGCCGGGCAACAGGTGTGGCGGTAGATTATTGTCGGTCATCAAAATCCCTCTTCAGTACCACTGGCAACCCGTAGGCGCCTTAACGTCATTTAGGCGAAACGCCCCAACCCAGCGGATAGAGTAACTCTTCCTTGTAGCCGGCCCAGACCCGCACGGCATCGGGAAAGGCCTCATCCAACTGCGCATCGCCGCTATCCACCAGCAGCGGGCGGCCCGCCAGCGTTGCTAGCTTGCGTTTGGTCGCCACCACCCGTAACTGCTCCAGGCCGATGGCGCGCAGCACCCGCGGGCTGATCTGCTGGTTGCCACGGCCGATGATATGCCCCTGACCGCCGATGGCGGTGACCAGCAGACGACTCGGATAGCCATGCACCAAGTCGAATAACTGCGCTTCGGTGACATCGCTGGCGAGCAACGCGCCGTTCTCGATCACATCGACGCCCAACAGCGTGGTCGACAAACCGAGGTTGCCGGCCACCCCGTGCAGGGTCGATCCCGGACCGAAGACGTAGCGTACATCGACCTCCCAGCTGTCGTGCAACCAGTCGGCTAGCTCCACCAGCACCAACTCTTCAGACTCCATGCCGGCCTGTTTGACCTGCTGCATAAAGTGCCCTTCCACCGGCACGGTCAACTCGCCATACCAGCGGGCGGCGACTTTGCCGTCACGCAAGGCCGCCTCATCCAGGTCGCGCACCTCACCACTGGCCAAGCGCACCAAGCCACCCTCGACCAGACGTTTGGCCAGCTCACCGGCGGCGCGTGGGCTAATGGCATAGACCCCGGAATGAATCTTCACCCCGGCCGGAATCCCCAGCACCGGCTGATCTGGCATGGCTGCGGCGCACACATCGCGGGCGGTGCCATCGCCACCGGCAAACAGTATCAGTGCGACGCCGGCCTCCTGCAGCGCGCCCACCGCTAACCGGGTGTCGGCGGCGCTGCTCTCGCTACGGGTCAAGTCGCCCAGCACCCGGTGGTTAAAGCCCATTTCGGCCAGCAGATCGGCACCCATGGCACCAGCAAAAGTGGCAAATTCCAATCGATCGACCAGCGGCAGCAAACACTCCAGGGCGACTCGGGTGCGCGCCGCCGCGCGCGGCTCGGCGCCCAACGCCAAGGCCTGCGCAGCCACACCGTCACTGCCCTTGAGACCGACCGTGCCGCCCAGCCCGGCCAAGGGATTAATGATCAAACCTAAGTGAAACATGCTCATAGATTTCTCACTGCCACTCGCGCATGGCGCCGAGCCAAAAAATTAAGGAGTCGAAATCACCGGGCATTTTGCTCGGTGCTGCTGTCATAGGCCCGTCACTTAAGCGGGCTAGATTAGGCCAACACCTGATGAGGAGATCGACCATGAACTTGCCAACCACCAGCACCGCAACTTCGCGTACCACCCTCACCCGTCAAGCCATGTTCGGCGGCGCCATCATCGACGCCCAAGGCCGCGAAATCGCCATCACCGAAAGCATGATTCAGCGCGCCTGCCATGAATTGGCCAAGACCTACGTCGCGGCGCAGAAAAAAGCCTAAAGCATCAATTGCTGCCATCAGCCCAGCCACTGCGCTGGGCTTTTTATTGGTTCTGTACCAGTGATGTGTTGGGTGCAAAACGTAGGGTGGGCTTTAGCCCATCGAGGTCCTAATCCAGCACTGGTGGGCTAAAGCCCACCCTACAAAACAAGGTCTGCATCATATATCTGGACCTAGCCTTTTTATTGCGCACTTAAAATTTTCGCCCCCAGTGCTTGCACCACCTGGCGCAGCGCTAGCGTCGGCTGAGCTATGCGCACCTGCAAGCCATCGGTTTCGCGCCTATGGGGATAATGTTTGCGCAAGGCATCGAAGGCCGCACGGCGCTCGGCAGGTTCACCAACCAGGCTGCGGCGAAAATCGGAGTCATCGCGGCGCGGGTCATATACTGCGCGACACAAGGTGACCAGCGCCCAAGCTGGGCTGCACTGCCCATCCAATTCCAGCGCGCTCAGCCAAGGCTTAGGAAGTAAATCTGCCAGTTCGATAGTCGCGGCGTGCTGGCGCCAGGCGCAGTACGCCTGGTAGATCTGCGCCGTGC
>JAIERD010000561.1 GCA_019747155.1 Pseudomonadaceae bacterium | reverse complement strand
TCCTTGCGCATGTGGCTTTCCAGCTCCTGCTGCATGTCGCGCAGGTGATCGGTCAGGCCGTTAGGGCAGTCCACACGGTCGCCATGCACCTGCTCAACCCGCTTGGCCAGACGGATCAGCTCCGGCAGTTGTTCGCGGTGGCGGGCGTGGTAGCGGCTGAGAATATGGGTAATCAGTAATTCATTGGGCGCCACGCGCCAATCCTCGACCGCGTCCTCTGGCGCTTGCAGCGCCAGCAGTGCGTCGGCCACGGTTTGCGCTGCGATGCCCCGGCCGCTGCTCGCCTCGCGCAGGCTTTGTTGGCCGCCACAGCAAAAATCCAGATTGAAGGCATGGAAAACTCGGGTGGCACCGGGAATCTCGCAGGCCAGGGTGGCGAGGGATTGCTCCAGCAGGGTTTGGCTCATGACGGTTTCCTCGGGCATTGATCAGTAATGGTTAAGCGTTACTGATCAATTGCACGCCCCGTGCCATGTATAAGTTATTGAAAATAAACGATTAAATATAACTGATGGTTAATTTAACCCTTGGCTGTTAGGGTTTTATTAACCATTTAGGGTGAATATGACCATGCTTGAAGCCAGCCTGCTCGCCGACCTAATAGTCGAGCTGCCCAATGCCGTGCGTTTGCAGCGCTTGGTGCACACCTTGCGTGAGCATTTTCGCTGCGGCGCGGTGGGCCTGTTGCGCCTCGACGGCGACAGTTTGCGGCCGCTGGCGGCGGTGGGCCTGGTGCACGAGGCGCTCGGCCGGCGTTTTGTGATTGCCCAGCACCCGCGCTTGGCGGCGATCATGGCGGCGCGCGAACCGACCTGGTTCGAACCCGACAGCCGCCTGCCGGACCCGTATGACGGCTTGCTTGAGCAGCATGTGGGCGAGCCTTTGCCGGTGCATGACTGCATGGGCGTGAGCCTGTTTGTGGATGGCCAGTTGTGGGGCGCACTGACTCTGGATGCGCTGCACACCGGCACCTTCGACAGCAATGCGCGGCGCGATTTGCAACGCTACCGCCTGCTGATCGAGACGGCGGTGCGGGTCACCCGGCTGGAGCAGGAAAACCGCAGCCTGCGGTTGTCCCGTTGCGATGCCCAAAGCCCGCAGCTGTTGGCGGACGAGGGCGAGATTCTCGGTCAGAGCCAGGCCATCCGCCAATTGCTGAGCGAGCTTGAGGTGGTCGCCGACTCGGAGTTGCCGGTGCTGCTGCTCGGTGAAACCGGGGTCGGCAAGGAACTCTTCGCCCGCCGTTTGCACGGTCTGTCGCGGCGCCGCAACAAGCCGCTGATTCAGGTCAACTGCGCCGCGCTGCCGGAGTCGCTGGCCGAGAGCGAGCTGTTTGGTCACGTCAAGGGCGCATTTTCCGGCGCCACCAGCGACCGCCCCGGCCGCTTCGATGCGGCCAATGGCGGCACCCTGCTGCTCGATGAGGTGGGTGAGTTGCCCCTCAGCGTGCAGGCCAAATTATTGCGGGTGCTGCAAAACGGCGAAATCCAGCGCCTGGGCGCCGATAAGCCGCTGCACGTGGATGTGCGCATCATCGCCGCCACCAACCGGCACTTGCCCGATAGCATCCGCGACGGGCTGTTTCGCGCCGACCTGTATCACCGGCTCTCTGTGTACCCGGTGCCGATCCCGCCGCTGCGCGAGCGTGGCAACGATGTACTGATGCTGGCCGGGCATTTTCTTGAACTCAACCGGGCGCGGCTGGGCTTGCGCAGCATGCGCCTGTCGCCAGCGGCGGAGCGGGCCATGCTGGCGTACGCCTGGCCAGGCAATGTGCGCGAGTTGGAGCATGTGATTAGCCGCGCCGCGATCAAGCTGCTCAGTCGTGGCGCCAGTCGCACGCAAATTCTCACTCTGGAGCCTGAATTGCTCGATCTGGAAGGGGGCAATGGGCAGCTCGCCGCCGTGACGCCGCTGCCTGCGGCCGATGGCGCTGCGGGCCCGGCCTGTTCGATGCGCGAGGCCGTGGAGGCTTGCCAACGGCAGAGCATTTTGCAGGCCCTGGCGCGCTGCGGGGATAACTGGGCGAATGCCGCCCGCGACCTCGATCTGGACCCGAGCAACCTGCATAAATTGGCGCGTCGTTTGGGTTTGAAGTAGCACGCAGGCCAAGTTGTTGACCTTGATCAAGCGCCATTACCGGCCAGCCCCCGACACTGCAAGTTGCAGTCGCGTCGGGAGAGTCATATGTGTGCAGCCATCGAATGGAACAGCCAGCTGATCAGCCGCTACGGTCACGGGGCGGGTTGCGCTAGCTATCCGCACATCAGTCAGTTTCATCGTGGGGTGACTTCCCTCGATCTGCTGCGGGCCTTGCGCAGCAGTCGCCGGGCGCAGCGTCCACTGGCGCTGGCGGTGCAACTGCCGATGGCCAGCAGCAGCAGTGGCGGCGGGGATATCAGCCGCTATCTGGACGGCCTGGAGCGGGAGATCGACCTGCTCAGTTGTCACCTCGGTGCTCAGCAACGCATCGAGCAATTTCACCTGAGTGGCGGCACCCCAAGTGCGGCCGGGTTGAACCGCTTGATGGGCCATTTACAGCAGCGGTTTAATTTTCAGCCGCACCCGCTTGGCGATTACAGCATCGAGATTGAGTTGCCCCATGCCGATTGGGCGACCATGGGTTTGCTGCGCGAACTGGGCTTCAACCATGTCAGCATCGGCGTGCCGGATATCAATCCGCTGAGCGGTGGCGCACTGCTGGATTTTCAGAGTCCGCAGCAAGTTCGCTCGCTGATTGATGCCACGCGGGCGCTGCATTTTCGCTCGGTGAATATCGATCTGGGCTATGGCCGGGCGTGGCAAACCCCGACCAGTTTTGCCCGCAAGGCGGCGGCCATCATCGAGCTGCAACCGAGCCGGGTGCAGCTGTTCGACTATGCCCATCCGCCACGCCGTTACCGTGGCCTCAAGCGTTTTGTCGCCAGTGGTTTTGCCGCGCAAAACGACAAGCTGGCCATGCACCGCCACGCGGTCGAGCAACTGCTCGGCGCTGGCTACAGCTACATCGGCCTGGGCCAGTTCGCGCTGGCCGATGATGAGCTGGCCAGCGCCCAGGAAGACGCGCGTCTGCAGCACAACTGGCAGGGTTATAGCCGCCAGGGCCACTGTGATCATCTGGGCCTGGGGGTGGCGGCCATCAGTCAGATTGGCGATCTGTACCTACAGAACATCGGCGATGTGCAGCGTTATCAGGAGCAACTGGCGATGGGCCAACTGGCAGTTTTTCACGGCTTGCGCTGCAGCCCGGACGAGCAACTGCGCCGCGCTGTGATCGAGGCCTTGCTGTGTGATTACCGGTTGGACCTGCGCGCTATCGAGGCGCGCTTCGGCCTGCGCTTTCGCGACTATTTTGCGCCGGTCTGGGCGCAGTTGGAGCAGATGGCCCGCGACGGTTTGATCGAACTCAGCGCGACCACCTTGAGCGTGCCGCCTGCGGGGCGTTTGCTGGTTGGCGCGGTCTGCAAGCTGTTGGAACAAAACCGCTGCGCCCAGGCGGACAACCCTCAACAGCGCTCTCGGCGCTAGTGTTTGGATTTTTTAACGGCGACATAGCCGTTGAGTGTAGTGACCCTAGTTAGCGGCCAAAACGCGAAACCTGTAGGAGCGAGCTTGCTCGCGATGCTTGTGCTTGGATCGCCAGCAAGCTGGCTCCTACAGCTCAATTCAGTCTATGTGTTTATGCCCAACGCTAACGGGCACATAGCGTTAAAGCTCTCTGCCCCGGCCCTGAATGGCGCTGTCGGACACCTGTGCCTGCCCGCTGATAAACCCTCTCTGACGCGGCGCTTTCAGCCTTTTTCTGGCGGTTGACTTTGGTCAAGCGGTTATCGCCCAAGGCGTGCGAATAATCCGCCCAGCGATAGTTTTATGAATGTTTCAACCAGTAAAGGATGAGGGCTGGGTTATGAAAGAGTTCAATTACAAACGTGCGACAACCCTGTTAGCGGCGGTTTCTTGCGCCTGGGCATTCGGCTCGACGGCTGCGGCCGAACCGGCGTTGCCGACGATCGTTCAGGAGTTGGTGGCGCCCCCGGGCCTGCCGGCACCGATCACCCGTAAGAGCGCGGCGCGGGTGGTGGTTAATCTGACCGTGGAGGAGGTCGAGAAAGAGATCGCCCCCGGCACTCGCTATATGTTCTGGACCTTTGGCGGCACTGTGCCGGGCAAGATGATCCGCGTGCGCGAAGGCGATACGGTTGAGCTACACCTGCAGAATCTGGCCAGCAACAAATTGCCGCATAACATCGATTTGCACGCCGTGACCGGGCCGGGTGGCGGCGCCGCGCAGACCCTGATCGCGCCGGGCAACGAGGCGACCTTCACCTTCAAGGCGCTGGCGTCGGGCTTGTATGTGTACCACTGCGCCACCGCGCCGGTCGGTATGCACGTGGCCAATGGCATGTACGGGATGATCCTGGTCGAACCCAAAGAGGGTATGACCAAGGTCGACCGTGAGTACTATGTAATGCAGGGCGATTTCTACACCAACGGCGGCTATCGCGCCGAGGGGCTGCAGAACTTCGACATGCAAAAAGCCGTCGATGAAAAACCCACCTATGTGTTGTTTAACGGTGCCGACGGTGCCCTCACCGGCAAGAGTTCACTGACCGCCAATACCGGCGAAAAAGTGCGACTGTACTTCGGTGTAGGCGGTCCCAATCTGGTCTCCAGCTTCCATGTAATCGGGGCTATTTTCGACCGCGTGTATGGCGATGGTGGCAGCCATGTTCAGCAGAATGTGCAGACCACTCTAGTGCCGCCTGGCGGCTCGACCATCGTCGAGTTCGTGCCCAAGGTGCCGGGCAATCTGACCATCGTCGATCACTCCCTGACCCGCGCCTTCAACAAGGGGGCCGTCGGGCTGTTGGCCGTTAGTGGCGCCCCACAGCCAGAGATCTACAGCCAGGGCATCAAGACTCCGCTGCCGGCTGTGGCCGGTGCGCCGGTCAAACCTGTTGCACCTGCAGTCGCCGTGGCGGATGCACCATTGGCACGCGGTAAGGCGGTGTTCGAGCGGATCTGTGCGGCCTGTCACCTGCCAGATGGCACGGGTGTCGCCGGGGTATTTCCACCCTTGGCCAAGTCGGACTTCTTCCAGGAACGACCTTATGAAATGGCCTACATCGTGATGCACGGTCGCAGTGGCGAGCTGGTGGTCAACGGTCAGCATTACAACGGGGTGATGCCGGCCCAGGATCTGAATGACGAGGATGTGGCCGCAGTAATCAACTACATCAACGTGGCCATGAACGATGGCAAGCCGGTGCTGACGCCGGCGCAAGTCAAGGACATGCGGCAGATCAAAACGCAGTGAAAACCTGGCTGAAAAAGGCCTGGACGAGCGCGTTGTTGTGCTGCTGCGCCGGTCTGCCCGGCAGTGCTTTGGCTGCCGAGTATCGGCTGGTGCCGGGCGGTGAGTTTCGCAGTGTATTGCCCGCCGATGGTAAAAGCTCGGCGGCCAAGATCCTGCCGTTCTGGCTGCGCACTCAGCCGATAAGCAATGCCGAGTACCTGGCGTTTCTGCGCAGCCAGCGGCACTGGCAGCGCGGCGCGGTGCCTGGGGTATTGGCCGGGGCGGATTATCTAGCGTTGTGGAGCGCACCGTTGGACTTTGCCCCCTTGCAGGCTGACGCACCGGTTACTCAGGTGAGTTGGCATGCCGCTCAGGCCTATTGCGGCAGTGAGCAGGCGCGCTTGCCGCGCTGGTACGAGTGGGAGTTTGCCGCAGCGGCGGACGAGCAACATGCCGATGCCCGCCAGGACCCGCTGTGGCTGGCGCGGATTCTCGGCTGGTATTCGCGCCCGGCTAATTTGCCACCCCAGGCGATCGGTCTGGAGCCGGCCAACTACTACGGCATTCAGGATCTGCACGGCCTGACCTGGGAATGGGTCGAGGATTTCAACGGGCTGTTCGTCAGCGCCGACAGCCGCACCCAGGATGAGCAAAAGCAGTTGGAGTTTTGCGGCGGGGCGGCCCTGTCGCTGGGCGATAAAACTAACTACGCGGTGTTGATTCGTCTGGCCTTGTTGGCGGCCATGGAGGCCAATCAGGGCGGCAATTATCTGGGCTTTCGCTGTGTTCGCGAACAGCCCGCCCATGTATCTGGAGTGACCCAATGAAAAGTCTTAATCGTTTTAGCCTGGCGCTGCGTCAGGCGCTGTTATCCAGCGCCTTGCTGCTGACGCCGGGCGCTGTTAGCTGGGCTGCGCAGGCGCCGGTCAGTACGAGCTTGGCGAGCATTCCGGCCGACTCGTTGTACGGCTTGCCGGTGGCGCTGACCGATGCCTCGGGCGTGGCCTTTGACTGGCGGGAAATGGCCGGCAAACCTTTGCTGGTGACCATGTTCTATGGCGACTGCGCATCGGCCTGCCCGGTGTTGATGGAGAGCCTGCAGCGCACCATCGCCGAGCTGAAACCTAAGCCTGGAAGCCTCAAGGTGTTGATGGTCAGCCTCAATCCGCAGCACGACACCCCGGCCTCGCTGACGCACCTGATGCATATGCACAAACTCGACGCCGGCGTCTTCCGCCTGGCGGTGGCCGCCGATGAAGGACAAACCCGAGCCATGGCCGCAGCGTTGCAGATCAAGTACCGGCAGCTGGAAAACGGCGAAATCAGCCACAACACCCGGGTCAGCTTGCTGAACGCCAGCGGCCAGGAAATTGCCAGCAGTACGCAGCTTAAATCCCGCGCCGACCCGGCGCTGCTGGCCGAGTTGCGCAAGGCGTTGTAATGGTTCGACGGCGTGGCGTCCGTAGTAACAGTTGCCCATTGAGTGATCGAGATACCGCCCGCTAACTTGGCTGTTAGCGGGCGTTTTTGTTGTGTTTTAAAGCTTGATGCTCGAACGCCGCAGCGGTTTTGTTTGAATGATTGGTTTCGCCCTTACGGCGAGTCACTTCTGGCAATCGCCCCAGAAGTAACCAAGAAGTCTTGCCCCATGCATCCGGGTTTCGCTGCGCTCGACTTCCCTCACGCAACCATTGCTCCGTGGGCACGCTGCGACGGGCCATCCATGGCCCAACGCAGCTCTCGCGGCATCCTGCCGCTCAACCCACTGCTCAACGATTGCGCTCGGCCTCCTGAAAGGGGCGTTTGTCCCGGCGCGAATGAATGGGTTCGATGTGACAGCCTATTGGCTGTTGATTTAAAAAACCAAAGGCAATCGAAAATCGGCCAAACGACTCGGTCGAAAAATCCCGTCAGGAGGCCGGAGCGAGGGGAGTTGAGTGCAGCGAAACCCGGATGTCGGGCGCGCTTTCTCTTTGGTTACTTTCTCTTTTGCGCGAGCCTACGTAGCGCAGCGAAGTAACAGCCGCAGGCTGGCCCGAAGGGCGAGCGCAGCGAGTCAAGAGAAAGTGACTCGCCGAGGGGCGAAACCGGTAGTGGTCATGCACGCAATGTAGGTGAGTTGCGCGCAATGATCCGGTGCAACATGTAGTAGGTGCATAGCAGTCCACTCCGCACCTACCAACCCCAGAACTGCAACCACCAGCCATAGCCAATCAGGCTGCAGGCCAGAGCCGTGCTCAGCATTAAAGCCGCCTTGCGGCTGACGGGCAGAGGATTGCAGACCCGCCAGCTTAGCCACAGGCACCAGCCGATGGCCGCGATCAGCAGGGCGGCGCGGGTTGGTTGCACCCAGAGCAGGGCCAGGCCTTCGTAGCGCAGCAGTTTGACCGTGGTGGCCGACAGGCCGAGAAACAGTCCGGTCGCGCCCAGGGGAATCAGGCACAGCATGAGCTGGCGGGCGAAGGCCGGAGTCTGTCCGGCCAAGCGGCTGGCGACGTGGATCAGCAGCTGCAGGCCGCCGCCCAGCAGCACACTGACGGCCAACAGGTAGAGGCTGATTGCCAGGCCGTCCAGCCAGGTGAAGGCATCGTTCACTTGCGGGTAGTGGGTCAGCAGCCACCAGGGCGCTTCGGCCTCTAGCGGCCAGAAAATATCGCGGGCCACCAGCCATTCGGCCATTGCCTGTTTGAGGCTGATAAACCAGGGGCTGAGCGTCCACTGAAAGGCGCCCATGGCCAGGCCGATCACGCCGTAGAGCAGCAGGCGTACTTCCCAGAGGCTGTCGGGGTTATTGCCGTAGCGGACGATTTCTTCGTTGCTGGAGCGGGCGATCAGTTGCACCGCAGCGCGCTGGCCGCTGCAGCGCCCGCAGGCATGGCAGGCCGAGGCGCCACGCATGCGGCGGATGTCCAGTAGCGGCGCGCAGTTGGGCGGTGGCAGGTGTGGTGCGGCGTTGGCGCGCCAGCGTTGTTCATCGACATAAAAATGCAGCGGCGCCAGCTTAGCCAGCAACCCGAACACGCCGCTGACCGGGCACAGGTAGCGGCACCAGACGCGTTTGCCGCGACCATAGAGGAAACCCACCAGCATCGCGGCCAGGGTCGAACCGCCGAGAATCAGCAGGGCGGCCTGGGCGTAGTCGTAAACGCTGATCAACTGGCCGTACAAGGTGGTGAGCAGAAAGGCCAGGGTCGGCCAGCCGCCCCAGCGCATCCAGCGCGGCGTGCCACGGCCCAGGCCGCGCTGGCTGGCCCATTCGCTGAGCGCCCCTTCCGGGCAGAGCACGCCGCACCAAAGCCGGCCAAACAGCACCACCGAGAGCAGCACGAAAGGCCACCACAGCCCCCAGAACAGAAACTGCGCCAGCAGGGTCAGGTTGTTGAGGATTCCCCCTTCGGCCGGCGGCAACGGCAAGAGCGCGGGGATGACCAGCAGCACGCAGTAGAACAGCACCACCGCCCATTGCAGGCGGCGGATCACCCCGGCGTGGCGGCGCATGGCATGTCCCACTTGAGTCAACCAAGTGTTAATGCCGGCGTTCACGCCAGGCTGCTCCGCAGCACGGGGGCTGGCTTGCGCAACAGGCGCCAGGCCAGCAGCCAATAGCCGCCCAGCAGCAGCGCCTGCAGGGCCGAGGGCATGGCCCGGTAGCCGGTCAGGCTGGCCAGCAGGGTGCCAGCGCGGCTGCCGTCATCCAGCAGGGCCGAGCTGTCCCACAGCGGTGTGCCGATCAGGTTGTACAGTTGCTCGGGCAGCTCCAGGGCCATCCACTGTGCGCTGGCCCGGTCCAGGGCGCTGATCAGCAGGGCGCCGCCGAGCAGAATCAGCAGCCATTCGCTGATTAAAAAGAACTGCCGCCA
>JAIERD010000417.1 GCA_019747155.1 Pseudomonadaceae bacterium | reverse complement strand
GGCTTTATAAAGAACGTGAAATAATTTCCTTCATGATTTCATTCGCCCCGCCGTAAATCCGCTGTACCCGCGCATCCGCCCAGGCCCGCGCCACCGGATACTCCCACATATAGCCGTAGCCACCGTGCAACTGCACACACTCATCGAGCACCTTGCACTGCAAATCGGTGCCCCAGTATTTGAGCATCGCCGCAGTCGGCACATCGAGCTTGCCTTGCAGGTGCAACTCTAAACACTTGTCGACAAACACTCGGCCGATTTGCACCTCAGTGGCAATCTCCGCCAGCTTAAAGCGGGTGTTCTGGAAATCCGCCACCGGCTTGCCGAAGGCTTTGCGCTCGCGGGTGTAGTCCAGCGTCCAGCGCAACGCCGCCTCGGCCGAGGCCAGCGCACCGATGCCAACGGTCAGGCGCTCCTGCGGCAACTCCTGCATCAAATACGCGAAGCCCATGCCGGCCTGGCCAAGCAGGTTTTCCTTCGGAATGCGCACATCCTGAAAGAACAACTCGGAGGTGTCCTGCGCTTTCATGCCGACCTTTTCCAGGCGCTTACCCTTGGTAAAGCCCGGCGTATTAGCCTCAACCAAAAACAGACTGGTGCCCTTGGCGCCGGCTTTCGGATCAGTTTTAGCCACTACCACCACCAAGTCAGCCAGAAAGCCGTTGGTAATGAAGGTCTTCGAGCCGTTGATTACATACTCATCGCCATCCAGCACCGCAGTGGTTTTCACCCCCTGCAAGTCGGAGCCAGCACCCGGCTCGGTCATGGCGATAGCGGTGACCATTTCACCGGAAACCAACTTGGGCAGGTATTTGAGTTTCAGCGCCTCGGAGCCGTAATGCAGGATGTACGGGGCGACAATATCGGAGTGCAGCGAAAAACCGATACCGGTCAAACCCAACCGGCCGACTTCCTCGATCACCACAGTGCTGAAGAGAAAGTCCGCCGCCATGCCGCCGTACTCCTCAGGTATATGCGAGCAGAGCATTCCCGCCTCCCCGGCCTTGTTCCACAGCGCACGGTCGATATGACCATCTTTCTCCCATTGCGCATGGAAAGGCACCGCCTCCTGCTCGAGAAATTTGCGCACGCTCTCGCGAAACTGTTCGTGCTCGGAGCTGAAAATAGTTCTGGGGATCATGGCGGCACCTAAAAGCAAAACGGAGGACAAAAAACAGCAAGCCGCGACTGTAGGACAGTCCGCCAACCCATCACACTGGACACATCGGCCAATAAATAAGACGATCCAGCCGTCCGCTGACCATTTACCCGCCAAACTCACAAAATAAGACTATTTCATGCCCAGCTCGCCGTCCACGCCACTCAAGCGCGTCAGCATCCTTGCCACCGAAGGGGTCTTTGCCTCGACCCTGCTGCAAGCCAAAGATTTCTTCCACATGGCCAGCCTGCGCTACGGCAAACAACAAGGCCGTGGCCTGACGCCCTCGTTCGAGATTCACCTGGTCAGCCCCGACGACTTGGCAGTGCGCAGCTTCAGCGACGTGGTGATCCCGGTGGATGGCGGCCTGGATGACGCCGACATCATCATACTGCCGGCCTTCTGGGATGACTTTGACGCCCTCTCGGCCCGCCATCCACAGGTACTAGACTGGCTGCGTACGCGCCACGCCGCCGGCGCAGCCATTTGCGGCGAAGCCACCGGGGTGTTCTGGATGGCCGAAGCCGGGCTGCTCGACGGCAAAGAGGCAACCACCTATTGGCGGTTTTTCCGCGAATTCAGCCAGCGCTTCCCAAAGGTGCTACTGAACCAAGAAAAACACCTCACCGATGCCGACAACCTGTACTGCGCCGGCGGCACCACCTCAGCCTGCGACCTGTACATCTACCTGATCGAACGCTTTTGCGGCGCCGGCGTGGCGCAAGCGGTGGCCCGCGATATCTTGTATGAAGTGCAGCGCAGCTACAGCCCTGGGCGCATCGGTTTTGGCGGCCAGAAGCTTCATCTGGACGTGTCCATCCTGCAGATCCAGCAATGGCTCGAAGAGCATTTTGCCGAGAAGTTTCGCTTCGAAGATGTCGCCCGTGCCCACAGCATGAGCATCCGCAATTTCATGCGGCGCTTTCAGGCGGCAACCGGTGATAAACCCCTGCATTACCTGCAACGCCTGCGCATCGAAACCGCCAAGAGTCTGCTCTCGGCCACCCGCAAGAGCATCAAGACCATCAGCTATGACGTCGGTTACGACGATGCCAGCTTCTTCGCCCGGCTATTTCGCCAGCACGCCGGGCTGTCACCCAATCAGTACCGCAAGCAATTTCAGCAACAGGGCGAGTGAGCAACCGCCATCCCTAGGATGGGTTTTGCTCTGCGCCCCACAACCTATGATCGGGCAACCCGCTAGGGTCCACCCAAAAAACAACAATAGGTTTATGCCATGCGTAAGTTTCTCTTTGCCGTGCTCGGCCTGTGCAGCCTGAATGCTGTCGCCGACGAAAACTGGAAACCCTTCCCGCAAGACCAAAGCGCCTACGACTACTCCGGCGACAAACTGCGTAGCGCCTGGCCACAGCTGACCCGTGGCTTTGGCGCTAACTACCCCTTCCCGGATGCCGACTGGGTGGTGAAAATGGCCACGCAAAACCCCAAGGCCCTGGAAATGACCGTCAGGGCCGGCACCGGCTTTACCGGCAAACCCGAAGAAGCCGAGCTCTACGCGGCCAAGTTGCAAGACGTCTGGCGCCTGATGTTTCGCGGCGACTTCGCCCAAGCCAAGGCTGACGGCCTGAAACTCGGCGTTGGCGGCCAGGTCCCGGCGATGTTTGCCCAGGTGATCTACGCACTGTTCCTAGCCCCCGACCAAGCTAGCAAACAGCACTTGCTGGAAGAAGTGATCAGCTACACCGACCAAGCCGGTGAGCTGGTCAACGCCGACCCGATGGCGATGTTCGGCCGCGTTTACGCCAAGGCCCGGCTTGGCGAGGAGCTGCCGATTGCGGTGGTGCTCAAGCGCGGCTATACCAGCGAAATCCCCGAGGAACTCGACGCCCTGCTGAAAAAATCCCCCAACCAGCCCTACGCCCTAGCCCTCTACGGCGGTTATCAAGCCGGCGTGATTCGCAAGGTCGGCGCTTTTGTCGGCGGTATGACCTACGGGGTGGACGCCGACAAAATGGAGCAGTTCTTCGCTCGCTCGTTCAAGCAAGCCAACAACCTGCCGATCGGTCACTACGAGTACGCCAACGCCCTGACATACGTGTACGGCGATGACGAACACGAAAAGGCTCTTGAACAATTAAAGCTCGCCGCCTCGCTCAAACCGATCAACGCCATGGAAGCTCTGGAAGTCGCCCACGCCAAAAAGCTGCTGGCCAGCTTCGAGCAAAGCTCCGCCCAACGCTGATAGTTGCCGACAAAAACAACGCACCACAAAAAAGGGCTTGCCACTGGCAAGCCCTTTTTTATTGCAAGCAATCTAGCTGCAGGCCCTAGGGTTTGTGCGGACGCGACAAGAACTCGTGGGACTGCATTTCCAACAAACGGCTGAGGGTGCGCTGGAATTCAAACTCCAGCCGGCCGCCGGTATAGAGGTCTTTCAACTCCACTTCCGCCGACAGAATCAGCTTCACGTTACGGTCGTAGAACTCATCCACCAAATTGACGAAACGCCGGGCCATATCGTCCTTGGCCGAAGTCATTTGCTCGATATTGGAAATCAGTACGGCGTGGTAGATCTTGGCCAGCTCGATGTAATCGTTCTGGCTGCGCGGGCCGTCGCAGAGCTCACGAAAATCAAACCAGGCCACATCGTCACCGACCTTGCGCGCCACAATCGCGCGATTTTCGATCATCAGCGGCTGGTTTTCTTCAACCACACAATGCTCGGGCAGCAAGCTCTTGAAGCTCTTTTCCAGGCTGTTTTCGGCAGCGGCGTCCAGCGGCCAGTGAAACAACTCGGCCTGCTCCAGGGCGCGCAAACGGTAATCGACGCCGCTGTCGACATTGACGATATCGGTGTGGATTTTCAGCAAGGCAATCGCCGGCAAGAACCGCGCGCGCTGCAGGCCGTCTTTGTACAGACCATCGGGAACGATGTTGGAAGTGGCCACCAGGCTCACGCCGTTTTTGAACAGCTCTTCCAGCAAGGTCGCCAGGATCATCGCATCGGTAATGTCCGAGACGAAGAACTCATCGAAGCAAATCACCCGGGTCTCAGCGGCAAATCGCTTGGCGATTAACGGCAGCGGGTTTTTCTCGCCACTGAAGTTTTTTAGCTCTTCATGCACCCGCTTCATAAAGCGGTGAAAGTGCGTACGGGTCTTCTCTTTGAACGGCAAGGCATCAAAAAACGTGTCGACCAGGTAGGTCTTGCCGCGCCCTACCCCCCCCCAAAAGTACAGACCCTTGATCGGCTCTTGGGATTTCTTACCGAACAACCCACTGAACAGTCCCGGTCGGTGCTTATGCGCCGCCACCAGGTCGTCATACAGCCGCTGCAGATGGCGCACGGCCATTTCCTGCGAGGCATCGTGGAAGAACTCAGGCCGTTGCAAATCGGCCTGATAGCGCTGCAGTGGAGTCATGTTCGGCAATGAAGGGCCTGCGTGATCGACGATAAAAAACAGGCCGGCACTGTAACGACGGCCCCGCCGAATGGCAATCGGCAAGGCCTCGCGTGCGACCAAACGGCGTTACTCTTGTGGCTTTAGTGCATCGCGCAGGCTGGCCATGGCCGCAGCCAGGCTGGCGGCATCGGCGTAGATCGGACTCTGCGCCACGCACTCGCCGTCCAGCCACAGGCCGAAAGCCTCGCCTTGCTCGCGCAAATCCAGCGTCTCGCCCGACTGCAAACGCTTGCTGACTTGGCCGGCGGCTTTGCCACCGGCAAAGCAGTTGGACAGCAGCACTTGCTCGCCCCTGGCATCCAGCAAGCGGAAGCGAAAACTGCCGTCCTCTTCACGAAAGCTGATGAAACGGGCGCTTTTGGCGGCTTTCTTCTTCGCGCCAGCGTCGCCTTGCACCTGGGTGCGAAACGAACGCAAGCCAACTGCAGCACGCAGCTCGGCCAGAAACGGGGTGGCCGTTTTGCGTGCCTTGGCGGCGCCCGCCAGCAGAATATCTTCCAGATCATCGGGGCGATTGATCAGCGCGTTATAGCGCTCGCGAGCCTCGCCCAACTCATTATCCAGCAGCCCGAACAGGCGCTGTTTGGCCTCGCCCCAAGCCAAACCAGCCAGCAACTCGGCGCGAAACTCGGCCTGCTGCGTGGGGGTGGAGAACGCCTGGTACAGAGTGAACAGGTTGGAGCTGTCCGGATCTTTGGCCTCACCGGGCAACTTGGAGTCGGTGACTATCCGCGCCACCGCATCTTTCAACTGCTTGGCAGTGCCAAAAAGCGGGATGGTGTTGTCGTAGCTCTTGGACATCTTGCGCCCGTCCAGGCCCGGTAGCGTCGCCACGCCCTCTTCGATCTGCGCCTCGGGCAAGGTGAACAGCTCTTTGCCAGCGCCAAACAGATGGTTGAAGCGCTGGGCGATATCGCGGGCCATTTCGACGTGCTGAATCTGATCGCGACCGACCGGCACCCGATGGGCATTGAACATCAGGATGTCCGCGGCCATCAGTACCGGATAGCTGAACAGACCCATGGTCACCCCGGCGTCAGGGTCTTCACCTTCGGCCAGGTTTTTATCCACCGAGGCCTTGTAGGCGTGGGCGCGATTGAGCAGGCCTTTGCCGGCCACACAGGTCAGCAGCCAGGTCAGCTCCGGGATTTCGGGAATATCCGACTGGCGATAAAAAGTCGCCTTGTTCACGTCCAGCCCGCAGGCCAGCCAGGTGGCGGCAATCTCCAGCCGTGAGCGCTGAATCCGCGCCGGGTCATCGCACTTGATCAGCGCGTGATAGTCGGCCAAAAAATAGAACGACTCGGCATCGGCTTGGCGGCTGGCAATAATCGCCGGGCGAATCGCGCCCGCGTAGTTACCCAGGTGCGGCGTGCCGCTGGTGGTGATGCCAGTAAGGATTCGTGTGGTCATGGCTCAGAGATCGCTTTCAATCGCATGGATTAGAGACGCGCAAGTACCAGCTGTTTCAGCTCGGTCAGCTTGCCGTGAAAAAAGTGGCCGCATTCTGCCACTTTCAGCAGCTCATGGGGGCGTTGCAGTGTGTCAACCCAGGCGTACACCTTGGCGGGCGTGACCACCTCATCGTCCATTGGCTGAATAATCGTCAGCTCAGCGTGCTCGGGCAACTGCCCCTCGACGGCAAAACGCTCGACCGGCGGCGCCAGCATAAACAACTGCCGTACGGCCACGCCCCGGGCCTCCAGCCGCCCGGCCAGACAGGCGGCAACGCAGGAGCCGAAGGAGAAACCCAGCAGCGTCAGCGGCAATTGCGGCTGCTGCGCCAGCAACCAGTGTGCCGCGGCTTCGGCATCATCAATCTCGCCACGGCCCTCATCATGGCTGCCGGCACTCTGGCCAACGCCGCGAAAGTTAAACCGCAGCGTCGCCAACCCGGCATCGCGGGCCGTGCGCTGCAGAGTGGTGATCACCTTATTTTGCATGGAACCGGCGAACAGCGGATGCGGATGACACAGCAGCGCCAGCCCGCGCGCCTCTGGCAGGTCCTGATAAAGAGCTTCAAGGGGGCCGCAGGGGCCATCTATTAACAGTGCAACTTCACCAATCGACAACGGCTAACTCCGTGACCCGTAGCGGGCTTGTCTCGTCTAGCTGACAGCCAGCGGGAAGCCCGCACTGGCACACATCAAGCATTGCATTGCGCTATACAGCGCAGGTTTGAGCCGTTAACGTAAAGCAAAGCCACTTTTAGAGGAAGGATTCGTGGAACAGTCGCTCACCACCTGGTTACTCCCTGCCATCGCTCTGCTCACCGGCATTGCCATAGGTTTTTTAATTGCCCGCTTACTGCCCAACGCCGCCCCCGGCCGCACCCAACGACAGCTGGACGACTTGAAAGAACGCTTTGACAGCTATCAGGGCGAAGTAGTTAACCACTTCAACACCACCGCCAATCTGGTCAAGCGCATGACCCAGAGCTATCAAGACGTGCAAGAGCACATCTCCGCCGGCGCCAACCGCCTGGCCTTGGACGAGCTCACCCGCCAACGCCTAATGGCCGCACTCAATAGCGATGACGGCTACAGCGTGCCCCGCGAGCGCCTGACGCCGCCAGCCAATAATGAAATGCCCAAAGACTACGCGCCAAAACCCGACGACAGCCCCGGTACCCTCGACGCCAACTTCGGTCTGAAAAGCAAAAAACCCTAAGCAGCGCCGCTTAGTTACACCGATAAAAAAACCGCCTAGCTAGGCGGTTTTTTTATTCAGCGCGGGTTAGATCGCGCCCTTGCTGCGAAGCAACTCGAGCACCAACTTGACGCCCTCATCCACCGAAGTGGCCTGAGTGTCGACCACCAGGTCGGCGCCCTGCGGGATGTCATAGGCAAACGACTCACCCGGGATGTTATCGCCACCCGCCGCATACAGCCCTTGCGGATCGCGCTCACGGCACGCTTGCGGCGAAGCCTGTACGTAGACAGTCAGCAAACGCTCAGCGCCGATAATCGCTTTGGCCTGCTCACGGCCTTCAGTATCGGGAGCCACAAAGGCAGCCAAGGTCAGCAAACCCGCATCATTGAACTGCTTGGCTACTTGCGCGGCGCGGCGCCAGTTTTCGGCACGTCCGGCACGGTCCTGCGCCAAGCCCTTATTCAGGTCGTGACGCAGGTTCTGGCCGTCGAGCACATAGACCGCGCGGCCCATGTCAAACAGCTTGCGCTCAACCGCGTAGGCCAAGGTGCTCTTGCCCGCGCCAGACAAGCCGCTAAACAGCACGCTGAGCGGCTGCTGACCGAAGCGCAAAGCCCGCTCCTCGGTCGCGACATGGGCCAACTTGCCGTGATGACCGCCGTGCGTACCCACAGGTGCGGCGATAATCATGCCGGCACCAACGGTGCCGTTAGTCAGCCGGTCGATCACGATAAAGGCACCGGTGGTGCGGTTGCTGGCGTAACCGTCCAAGGCAATAGGCGCGTCGAGCGCGATCTTGACCTTACCGATTTCGTTCAGCTGCAGACTGCTAGCCGCGCCCTCTTCGAGGGTATTGACGTCCACCTTGTGGCTGATGCTGGCGATCGAGCCCGGCACGTAGCTAGTGGCGCGCTTGATGTCGTACTTCTTGCCCGGCAGCAACGGCTCTTCACTCATCCAGACCAGCATGGCGTCGAAGCTGTCGGTCACTTGCGGCTGATTGTCGGCATGCACCAACAGGTCGCCACGGGACACGTCGATTTCATCTTCCAGGGTCAGGGTTACCGCCTCACCTGGGCCGGCGTGCTCAAGCTCGCCATCAAAGGTGACAATCGATTTGATCTTGCTGCCCTTACCCGACGGCAGGACGATAATTTCGTCGCCCTTGCGCACGATGCCGCTGGCCAAGGTGCCGGCGAAACCACGGAAGTTCAGGTTTGGACGGTTAACGTACTGCACCGGGAAGCGCAGATCGGTGAAGTTACGATCACCGGCCACTTCTACCGTTTCGAGAATTTCCATCAGCGACTGGCCGCTGTACCACGGCGAACGCTCGGACCTGTTCACCACGTTGTCGCCTTTCAGGGCCGACATCGGCACGAAGTACAACGAGGTCGGTTTCAGCGCGATGCCTTCGGCAAAGGCTAGGTAATCGGCCTTAATCTGCTCGAACACCGCCTCATCGAAGCCTTTCAAGTCCATCTTATTGATGGCAACCACTATGTGCTTGATGCCCAGCAACGAGGCAATAAAACTGTGGCGTTTGGTCTGGGTCTGCACGCCGTAACGGGCGTCGATCAGGATAATCGCCAAGTCGCAGTTCGACGCGCCAGTGGCCATGTTACGGGTGTACTGCTCGTGGCCCGGCGTATCGGCGATGATGAATTTGCGCTTGGCGGTGCTGAAATAGCGGTACGCCACGTCGATGGTAATACCCTGCTCGCGCTCCGCTTGCAGGCCGTCCACCAGCAGCGCCAGATCGATGTCTTCACCGGTGGTGCCGACTTTTTTCGAGTCTTTGGTAATGGCTTCCAGATGGTCTTCGTAGATCATCTTCGAGTCGTGCAGCAGGCGCCCAATCAGGGT